>CAMNNR010000059.1 GCA_946545675.1 uncultured Thermoplasmata archaeon
CTCCATGAAGATGCGTTCCTGGAAAAAATTACCATCCCGAAGATTGTAGGAAACAATTACACCGACTATCTGACCTACTCGAAGGAGCTCTGAAACAATGTATAAGAAAGTGATACTGGCAGTAGTCGCGTTGGTTGCGATATGTCTCACATTCACTGCTCCCGCAACGGATGTCGATGCTGAAGGTACAAGCGTTGAAGTCCTAATCGATAAAGGTAATGGACAAACCTATTGGACAACTGGAGAAGGCAGTACGCTCGAAAGCGTAATATCCTCAGCGTGTGACAAGCTCACTTTCTCATTCTCTGCATCAGGATCCAATGTAACTATCGATGGCCTCACCAGCAGGACATTCTCCGACGGCACCTGCCAGTGGAACTATTACACCTACTCAGACGGGTGGGTTAAAGGAACCTATTCTGGGTCATCCGCGCCCCCCTCGACGGCGATTGCTTTAGGTTTCTACTCGGGCGACATCCTGCCGACCGTTACTCCCGCATACAAAGATGCGTGGACTATGATACATGCGGATGCTCTCAACAGTGGGTCCGTCAACAACTATCAGCCTTCGACGAAGGAAGCTGCAGTATCATTTATGCACTATGGGGAATCCAAGATAAAACCGGCCTGCTATGCTTCGCCCCTATATGAGAATGGACATGCGTATTTCACCTCTGAAGACTTCACGAAAAAAGCTGCCTCGAACCTTAAGAGCAGAGTGGTCTGCTACGACACAACGACTGGCAATCTGTTATGGGAGCGTACTTCATCACCTATTGGTTACGAACTCTCGACTGCGGCAATTTACGATAATCATATCTACTTCGTGAAAAACAACGGATACATCAACAGCATTCCGTTGTCTGGAAGTGGCGCTGGTACAGTCGATCACTCTTACCAAACCGCCGTTACCCCCATACCAGAAACCGCAGGATACATTGAAACAGGACTCTCCAGCGTCATATATGATTCGGGGCACATATTCATCGGCAGTACTGCAGGCAATGTACTGTGCCTTACTCCTGAATTAGAACTAGTGTGGTCAACAAAGGTCGAAGGTGCAATCTACCCCTCATCTTCCTTGACTGTGGCGGATGGACGCGTATATGTCGGAGACTGCAGAGGATATATTACAATCCTCAATGAGACTGATGGTACAACCCTCGCCAAGAAACTGGTATACTTCGAAGAGAGCGGTCGCGTTAATCCTCCCGCAGTACTCGGAGACTACATAATCGCAAGCTACGGCGATGGCAAAGGAATGAATGCCGCATTCTGGGCGGCCATCGTCTTGAAGTTCAATCCGGCCACCAACGCCCTCACCGTGGTCAAAGATCTCAGCGACAAGTGCGTCAAGAGCGGATACCTAACAATATCTCCCCATAAAACCCACGTATTCGGTTCGATAACCATTGATACCAAGAATTATCTGTGTCGTATCTACCCTTCGGGAAACCTCGAGGTCATGTTTGAAATAACAGATACCCACGGAGGATTCACCCTGGTGGACAATACATACCTGTATACTACCGAATACAACACAGAAGCAGCCTCATCCGGTAAGGTTCTTGTGTACAATATGGAGGGTAAAATACTAAAGACAATAGCCAAACCGGATGAAGTCGACAATTATACTATGGCGAGCACTGCCGTCGCAGGACCCTATGTGATCGCATGTACCGATTCAGGAGGTATCGTGATTGAAGGAAGTATGGTCTCTGGAGGCGATGACCCCGATCCTCCTGGCCCCACTCCTCCTGAACCAGAAGACGAACACAATGTGGCAGCAGTCAAATTCATGATTGCAGAGGAGAGTGAATTCTACTTCACCATCGAAGGAAAGGGCCTCACGGTAATGGATGCATTCCAGGATGCTATCAGGCAATATAATTACACAGATTATGTAGGATATGGTGGTGACGCAACCAACTATTCGATTGAATCCATATTCGGTCTGTCCCTAAAGCAAACAGATGCATCCCACACACAGTATTGGATCTCCATGTCATGGGACTCGGATGAGAACGACTGGTTACCTGCTGCCAACACAATGTCCCAATTGTATGCCGATGAATACACCACATTCCTAGTCTATTACGGAACCACTTCAGGGATGTCTGCTAGTGCCCCTGAATCACTTCCGGCAGCATCTGAACTGCAACCCTTGAAGCAGACAGGGGAGGGTAAAAAATTCATGATAGAATCCCCCCTTGGTTCATTCTTCGTAATAAGTGGAACCGGCAGTACAGTGAAGGAAGCATTCCTCAACGCTTGCGTAGAAAACGCCATTCCACACACTGTCACCGAAAACAGCGTGACCTTGTACACACTTTCGGCAACAGACGGATTTGACTGGAGATTGTTCGAAGGCAGTTCTGGCGGATGGTCCCAATCCACACAATCCCTTGCCAGCAGCACTTCTTCAGCATCCCTGCTGGCACTTTATTTCTGCGAGTCAGGACACTCGCCTGCAATAAAAACGTCCAGCCTCATGGACTTTCCCGCTTCAAATGATATGCTCGGAGCGGTGTTACAATATCTCGGAATAGCAATCGTCGCAGTCATTCTGATACTGATTGCTGCATACCTTATACGTATCAAGAGGACCCAACCTATGGGAGTGATGGCATACTTGAGATCGACATTGAACAGATATAATCCCACAGAATCAAAGATAAAACACAACAAACTCAGACTACTCGTAGTCTGCTTGGTAGGTCTGATAGCAACATTCGCCATGTTCCTCTGCAGCCTAGCCATCGGACCGTCCGTTAACCTATCGCTGGGTGATGCAATGTCAGCACTCATATCAGCAGTGGGTAAGAATGGGCAGGATCTCAACTTCAACGAAATCATCGTTTACCAGTCCAGACTTCCTAGGGCACTTGCAGCCATGGCTGTAGGAATAGGGCTATCAGTCGCAGGATGCGTTTACCAGGCGATTATTCGCAACCCTCTTGTAGATCCATACATCATGGGAGTCTCATCCGGAGCGGGAACATTCGCCGTGGCCGCTATCGCAGCTAATTTCACATTCTTCGGACTCCTTGCCAGCAACACGTTCTCTACTCCCATACTTGCCATCGTCGGAGGACTGCTTGCATTCGGATTGACCATGCTTATAGCAGAGAAGGCCGGGGGATCATCTACAAATTACGTTCTCGCGGGAGTTGTCATCGGTCTCGTATTCTCAGCGATTCAGACTCTCTTGCTGGTCACGTCATCCAGCGATAAACTCACAAGTGCCATATCCTGGCTGTTCGGAAGCTTCGCCAATGTGGGTTGGGATACAGTATGGATTATTGTGTTCCCTGCTCTTTTCCTGGCTGTTGTGCCACTTTTCTGGGCGAAAGAGCTTAATCTTGTCCTGCTGGGAGAGGATCAGGCCAGGCAGATGGGACTCAACGTGAGAAAATTCAACAGATGGATGCTCATTTTGGCATCCGTCCTTACCTCGGTCTGCGTAGCTTTCGTCGGAATCATCGGTTTCGTCGGAATGGTCATCCCTCACCTCAGCCGTATGATACTAGGCGGAGACCACAGACTGGTTCTTCCGGCTTCGATTATGATGGGTGGCGCATTGATGCTGTTCGCAGATCTTGCTGCCAAGATGCTCATGATCCCCACAGAACTGCCGGTAGGTGCTATCACAACGATTATTGGCGTACCTATGTTCGCCTATCTCCTAATCAAAAAAGGAAGGATGTACAGTGGATGAATATAATGCCCAACAGGAACAAGATCAAGTCCCGCTGTTAGAGGTACGGCACCTGGGGAAATACTATGAAGACGGTTACCACGCGGTAAAGGACGTCTCGTTCTCTTTGCCTTCTGGAAAACTCGTCGGCCTCATTGGCCACAACGGATGCGGAAAGACCACCATGATGAAGTGCATCAACAAGATGCATGACTTCCAAGTGGGAGATATTCTCATCGATGGTGAATCCGTCAAAGGAAAAACAACGAGCGAGATTGCCAAAAAAGTAGCTAATGTGCCAGCGGAACTCCGCAATAGCTTCGGACTCACTGTATACGAGACAGTTATGTTGGGGAGATACCCCCATCTCAAAAACTTATGGTGGGAGACCGACGAAGATGAAACAATCGTTATGGAGACTATGAAGAAATTCGGAGTACACCATCTGATGAACAAGCAACTGAACATGCTCTCGAGCGGTGAAATGCAACGCGTATTGATTGCCAAAGCATACGTTCAGGAACCCCGTCTGATGCTTGTCGACGAACCTACGTCCCACTTGGATATGAAATACAAACTCAATGTCATGGAATATCTTAGGGCGATGGTGAAAAAAGACATGACTATTCTGGTTGCAGAGCATGATATCTCACTCATGGCCAGATACTGCGACCTCTGTATCATCATGAAAAAGGGTGAACTCGTAGCCATCGGGGATCCCAAAAAAATCATCACCGAAGAACTTATTCAAGACGTATATGAAGTCAGTTCTTCCGTCGGTCTAGACCGGGACGGGGAACTGTACATCCTGCCCAAGAAATACATGGGCAGCGATGAATTCTTCGAGTAAAACTTAGGGGGCAACCCCTATTTTTTTCAATAATCGTGGGATGCACCTGCATCCAATTTATTGCCACAGTTGTAAAAACCGAAATTCCCGGTTTTGAACTACATCACTCTGTGACATCTCCGACAGACAGCTGAGCGGGGTCGTCGACCTCGAACAGCTGGAAGATCTCCCTGACCTTCTTCGTCTTCTCGTTCCTTACCCTGAGCCCGTCATCATCGATGATCTTGTAGGTGGCGGCGGACATCAGCATGTTCTCCACCGTCAGCCCTTTGATGTTGCTTTCGGTGACTATCAGTTGCATCCTGACCCGGATCATCAGAGCCAGGAACTTGATGAACAGCCGTCCGCGTGCGCGGACGGGATCCCCGGTCCTCCCGCGTTTTCCATCGAGCTCGTTCTTGAAGATCTCGAAGGCCATCTCAACACAGTTCCTCGTGTCGTAAGCGGTCATACTGACCTCCCAATCCATGTTCGGGGTCAGCATGATGAACATCCCCGCCCTGTTCCTGAAGAACGTCATGGCGTTGTTCTTGTAGGATACCTTCATCCGGCCCTCCGAATCCAATGAATACTCAAGATATTTGGCAGTCCAGCCAGCCTTCTTCGCGAATGTGCGTGCGGGATCCTTGAACTTCTTGCCATCCAGCTCCCTGATCTTCTCCATTAGGGCCATCTTGAGCTCCTGCTCGTCATCGCTCCTCTTCTTCGAATCGAAGCATACATATGCCTTCAGTCTGAACTTCGCATCCGCGAAGTTCTCATCGTCGTCGCTGACGTATTCGAAACCGCTCTCTGTTTCGATGATGCCTACGGATCTCTCCTGCACGCTGTATACGTGGCCGTCGTGGATCCTGTCGAATTCCGGTTTGGTCACATCGGGAGCGAAGTCGGTGAGCAGCTTCTTCATCACCTTCGAGCTCACGGTCGATGGCATCACGAAGTCGATGCCGTCATTCATCATAGATGCGATGTTGCCGGCGCTTTCGAACCCCCTGTCCATCACAAGGGTGCAGCCAGGCACCTTCGTATTCATGGATTGCGAGAAGCGCTTCAATGTCACTATGTCGGAGACGGAACCCGGGAACATCTCGAACGCTATCGGATCCCCTCTGCTGCTTGTTGCCAACCCTATGTTGATCTGTTTAAGCGATTCACCGTCACGGTTCTTGCCCCACTCCGCGAAGCCGCCCAGCTCGGAATAGGTGGATTGCGATGTAAGGTCGTACAGGAATCTGTCGCCGGAGAATCTCTTCGCGCGGAGCGTGAAGAGATCGTCCATGCAGCCCGTCGACTCCCCCAGTATCTTGGTTATCTCGCTCATCCTCTGTGAAGTGAAATCGGTCCTTCCCATGCCGAGGATCTCCCTGATGTATGTCGACTCCAGTGTTATCTCCGTATCCATGAAGGGCGTGGGTGCTAATGCCTGGGCCATGGCCAGGCATAGAATGGATTTATCAGCGTTACCGAAGGATAGGGAGAGATCCTCCTGTATCCCGATGTCGTCACAGACCTTCTTCGCGATCATCACATTTCCGTAATCCTTTATCCTGAACGAGCCGTCCTTCAATGTGAATTTCATCGACTCTGTCTTGACTTTCTTAGGAATTATCGCTCCGGTCTCCGGATCGACTACGCCGAGATACTCTTTGATCGTTACAGGATACTTCTTTCCTGGCTCACGTCTGGATGTGCTTCTGAACGCGTATTTCTTCCCGTTGCGCTCTTCATAGCATACTTTCATTGTAGTACAATATAGTACTACAAATATATAAACAATTTGTTTATAAAGCCTTTATAAACAATATTTAAAGAATCATGGGATCAAAAAATGGTACTACACTTCGTAGTTCAATATTCGGGAATTTCGGTAAAAAATTAAGTGGTTTGGTAAGAAGTTTAGGAAAAAGTTTGATGGACTTTCCGACTTATGCCTTGAACTTCCTGGAACTGTTACCGACTACAATTCCGATAATTAAGAGGGCGATGAACAGAGCGCAGATAGCAATCAGCATGAAATTGATTGATTCGGAGCTGTTCTCCACACCCACAACATAAGTCGAATTGTGGTTGGTTTCGAAAGTCACAGACTCAGAAGAATAGGATACGATCTTCATTGAGGTCTTCTCACCGGCGGAGTCTACAAAGTAGACTGCGGGAGCCTTTCCTGCACCTCCGTTGAAGGGCACTGTGACCTGAATAGTTCCATTGTATTCTGTTCCGTCAGCCTTGAAAGTGAACTCGTAAGCCGTTCCGTCAATACTGGTGGAGTTTTCTACCGGTGCGATTGCTGCAGTCACGGTCTTGCCTGCAAGGTTGGTTGTGTCAGCAATAATCACGCTTGACGAATTGGACAACGCGACATTGACGGTCTTTGTGGTAGTAGGCATATCGAAATTGCTGTCTCCGGCGGAGAGGTCGACTTCGACAGTTGTCTCGGTTTCCACAGGGGCGACCTTCCATACTGCTTTGATGTCGAGTATCAACTCAGTAAAGGTCGAGGGCACCTCAGGCTCCCACTCAAAGAACGTACATCCATTCTTGGTCGGTTCAGCAGGAGCGGTAACTGTATCACCATTGTATCCTGCGACTTTCAGATCAGCCTCGCCGTTGTTAAGGACAAAGGTGATGAAACAGAAGGGCTTGAACTCAAGATTCTCAGGAGTTGCACTGGAATCCATAGGTGCAAGCTGAATCCAAGAATTCCAACTGTTGTAAAGGCCATCAGGTACAGTTATCGTTCCATCGTCTGCCACGGTGACCCCCATGGCAATTGCGCTTGCTCCGGCAGGTTTGTAGTAGTTCTCATGAGAGATCAGATAGGTGGTGTCGGCATCCTTACCGAAGGAGTTACCCATGAACCAACCATCATCAGCATTGTAGTTCCAGATGGCGTAATTGGCACCGATGACATCCGTAGCCGCCTTGTCCCAACTGGTAGACCAGTCTGCGATGATTCCGTCTCCGTCAGTAGCGAAGTACACACTTGCCGCATCCTTGTCGA
>CAMNNR010000060.1 GCA_946545675.1 uncultured Thermoplasmata archaeon
TCTCGATATGTCCTTATTTGAAGCTATGGTGTGCATGTAACAATGCAGCATCCGACGGCATGTCCGGATCGGTACCGTCGGTTAGTGCTATCCAGCACTAACCCCTGCATCGCAGGTACGATCCGTACGGTCCGTATTTGCCGTAAAGACCGTCTTAAGACCGTGAAGATCCATAGGGATCCTTCTGGATCAGGCAGAAATCCTATCGATAAACAGACATATCGATGATTCAAGAAAACCTAGTGCTAAGAGTTGTGTCATCTAAAGTTTTATTAGATGTTTAGACTATCGAGGTACAACGCGGAAGTGGCACAGCCTGGACCAATGCGCCGGACTTGAAATCCGGTGGTGATTCACCTCGGGAGTTCGAATCTCTCTTTCCGCGCCATTTTGCCCTTTCAGTGCTAGATTAATACAAGATAATTGAGTAGAGCGTGACTGCCCCTTTCTCGAATTTGAATTCTATCCCTCTTTCCTTGAGATAGCTCTTCATGTCCACCCCCATTCCGCTGATGCTGATCACACGGCGGTCGGGATAGCGACAGGGTTCGGGGTAACTGCACTTGTTACAGTATGTGCACCCCCCATCACCCAACGGGAGGTTCTCTATCCCTTCGGATATAGCTACGAGGGAGAGTTTCCTGATGTTCTCCTGGCACATCTTTGTTATGTGGGTGTAGAACGCTTCATCCGCATCATCGGGAACCTCGAATCTGCGGTACAGTACGACGGCATCCGAATAGCGGGCCATCATATCCACCGCTTCCTGTTCTGTGCAGGAGCCCGGTGGGCACCCCCATGTGGTGCCGTAGCATCCGCATTTGTTCTCGGCACATAGTTCGCGATAGTGCCTGACCTGCGGTACATCTACCGAAGGTGCTCCTGTCCACAATGCCTCATACCCGGAGAAATCCGGTCTGGATAGGATCCCTTTGAGGATCTCCGTCTTTCCGTTCATTCTACGAAGTTGAAACCGACGAGGACGGATGCCAGTTTCCCGTTGTCCTCCATTCCGGCGTGTTTCCTCATCATGAGGTCGGCGGTAGGGGCGGGGCTGCAGGACACGACATCCTTGCATCCGTTCGAGGGATTGAGTTCAGGGAAGGATACCGGGGGCATCACGAATTTAGATGGTGCATCCTGGATCCTGTCTACGAAAATACAGAAACCGTCGGAGAGCCAGATCACATTCTGCCCTTCCACCTCATGGGCGGTCCAGGGGAAAATCTCCTGTCCCACGACGACTCCGTTGGAGGTCATGATGATGGTAGGTTCGGGCGGAGGCCTGAAACGCGGATCCTTGATGAGTGCGATCACGACGTCGCGTTTGAAAGCCTCTTTCACACCCTGGTTGTCAACTGCCGTTCCTCCGGCGCCCTGCACAGTACCTTCTTCGGCAAGCATCTGTTTTTTGATGTTTTCATCAAGCACAAAGGCCGTACGTACTCCGGTCAGGCCTTTGATGATGTTCAGGGCGTTTTCCACTACTTCCTCTCTGGTCATAATATCCCTATGAGGTATTATGTTACCCAGATACCCTTTTAGCTTTATTACTTTATCACTGGAACTGTCCGATTTTGTCGTACGAACTTTCCGCCAATTCCTCCAGACGATTCTCAATCAGTGCCAGTAACGTCGCGAATTCCTCGGTGGTCCTGCCGTGGATCGCTATCTGTTGTTCCATGAAAAGTTTCATGAGATCCCTTACGCAGAAGAGGATCTCGTGCTCGGAGACGAGCAGTTCCGTATTGTCATTCGCATCCCAATCAGTCATGAGATGGTCTTGTCTTGGGAGATTATAAAGAAGAGCCGTAGAGTTACATAGTTACAATCTTCGGACCTTCATTTCCATTGCAACATCTCTCACTGAAAATCGCAGACACGGAGTATCGTGTGTTCCGCACCGCTGGAGGTGAGTTCGCTTTTCATGATGTGGATGGCGGGAGGGATGTATGTCGTGAACTCCGTCGTGCGGTATTTGTTCAGCATCGGGACGATGTTGCAGCGGCCTTCGATGCGTCCGACGGTGATGTGGGGTTTGAAGGGTTTCTCGTCGAAAGGTATCCCTGCTTTCTCAAGTCTGACGGAAATCTCCTCCGCGATATGTGCCAGAGGCAATTCCGTATCGATACCGACCCACATGACGCGGGGCGCTCTCTCATTGGGGAAGACACCCGTTCCCTTGAGGTTCAGGCGGCTGCGCTGGATCCCCCTGATGACCTCGTTGACGATGTTCTCCACATCGTCTATGCGTTCCTCGTCAACATCTCCTAGGAAACGGAGGGTGATATGCAGCTGTTTCAAGTTGGCAGTGCGAAGTCCCCTGACGGTCTTCAGATCGCGTATCAGCGGGGAGAGACCCATGGTGTTCGGTACGGGGATGGAGATGAACGTCCGGAGCTTCATAAGTTCGGATAATGCAGTCAGGAAAAATACGTTTCGGAGGGGATGCCCCCTCCAGAATCAGAGTTGGTTGTACATCCATCTGGCGACGAAGAGGCCCAGGACGCACATGCCAAGGATCAGCACCGTACTGACGATGTCCCCGCAGGGGATGCCCCCGGCGAAACGGGCTGCGTACTGGCTCCACTCGATCATTTGCATCTCACCTGTTTCTTCAGGTCGTCGATGGTGCTCCTTCCGAGCTTGGTGATGGCGTACTGCATCAGCAGATGTCCCTGGTGGAACCACCCCTCCTTGTCGAGTGCGCATGCCTTCTCGGTGAGGAAGCCTGCGGATACCATCTCGATGAGGTCGTAGTTCATCATCTGCTATTCGTGGGTGCTGCGCATGTGGTATTCATCCATCACCATGGGGATGACCTCATAGTTCCACATGGGGCCCCTCTCCTCGTACATCTCCAATATGCGGAATTTCACGGGTGCGTTCTTTATCATTTTCATTCCTCCACATCGCCTTTCAGGCTGACCATGCCCTCTGTGTCCTCGGTTGCGATGAGGAAGCTTCCGGTAAGGCATATGATCAGACCGATGATAGTCGAACCGACTATCAGCAGCATCGAACTATCGTCATATCCCAGAGCGTTCTGCGGTCCGAAGAAGATTACCAGGAATATGACTGCACAGGCGGCGTAAAGGCTACCGATCGCCTGACCCCGGGCTACACCGAGGAAGGGGAAAGATTTGTACCAGGTGACATAGCACCAGGCGAAAGAAAGTCCGATCATCAGGATTGCGATGAACACTTCGGGTGTCGCGACGAGTCCGATGGTGTCGAGCATGGGGAATCCGAGTATCAAGAGTACAAGGATGACTACCCACCAGAAGACCGCTTCGAAGATGAACCTGAGGTGCAGACCCACGTCGGGTTCGCAGACATCCAGTGCTTTTCCGGCAACTGCGCCCTCGAATCCCCAACCGACGGCGGCCATGATTCCTCCAATGGCTCCGAGTGTGGGGTTCGCTCCGGGGGTTCCTCCTGCTATCATCGAACCTGCGTAGAGGGTGATTCCTCCCACCAGGATGACGGTGATGGAGATGTATCCCCTCTTCGATACTTTCTGTTTGAGGACCAATACCGAGAGTATTGTTCCTATGATCGGATACAGCAGTCCTGCGACCGCGGCGAAACCGGGGCTGAGGAAGGCTGATGCAATGTATGTTCCGAAAACCGCTACTGCTCCGCAGATACCTGCGAGCATGAAGTATTTGCTTGCCGCTCTGACCTCCAGGAATGTCCTTTTGAGTTCGGGGAGCTTACCTAATACGGCATTCCAGATGAAGAGGACCAGTGCACAGGCAGTAGCGTTTATGCAGGTCAGGAAGAGGCAGACGAGGAGATATGCTCCGTCGCCGCTGATGTCCTTGGCTGCCAGGATTGCATTCGTGAGACCGGGGTCAAGGAAGTCCTTGAATCCCCATATTGAATAACCGGGTACATACCAGATCCCCCAGAAGAGAGCGCAGAAAACTGCCATCATCATTCCGAATTTGATCTTCTTCTTGTGATCCATCTTTTTGATGAGTTCTATCTCAGCCTCATCTTGGTAATTGGTCTCGGTTTCAGTTGTCATCCGTTCAACCCTTTGGTTGGATGCATCCATCCAACACATGTTTGCCAATTCAATCCATCTATATAAGAAAATATGCCTCCATGTCTTTTTCTTTATATACTGTGCTGGATATCGAAAAAATTATGTTGATTTTGTCAATATTTTTATTGATTTGTTCATTTTTAATTTTGTTTCATTCAACAAATTATATATACACGTGGATGTACGAAGCAGGAATAATCTTGATTAAATGGATGTCAATATAGCAATCATTATATACCATCAATTTTGAAAATGTAGAATGATTACAGTATGATGATACCTTAAAACGCCTATTGATCGGAGGAATCAATATTCTCTGTTCTCAGCCACTTCGAGGGCCTCGAGCGCTCTCCTTGCCGCAGAGTTCCCGCGCTTCTTTGCCTTCATGTACCATTCCTTGGCCTTCTTCAGGTCCTTCTCGATCCCGATGCCGTCCTCGTAATACCTTCCGACGATGTACATGGATTGTGCGTTACCTGCCCTGGCGCTCTTCTCGAAGGTCGCGAAGGGTGTCTGATCCTCGAGGATGGCCTTGTTGCGGTGGTCCTCCACGATCTTCTTGGAGATGACGTGACCCTGGTCGGCGGCCTTCTTGTACCATTTGAGTGCGGCGACCTCGTCCGCTTTCACTCCCTGGCCTTTGCGGTAGCATTCTCCGAGGTAGTACTGGCAGATCACGTTATCGAGTTCTGCTCCGGATGAGAACAGCCTGAATGCCTCCTCCAGGTCCTGTTTGACGCTCTCACCGAGATAGTAGGATTCCCCGACATACAGCATCGACTTGGCGAAACCGTTCTCGGCGAGGGTGCGATGCATCTCGAATCCCTTGGGTGCATCCTTCTTCACCCCGGTGCCCTTGAGGTAGCAGTTGGCTACCGCGTAAGCAGCCTTCATGTAGCCTGCATCGGAGGATATGCGGAGCATCTCGAACCCTTTGGTCTCATCCTTCTTCGCTCCCTTGCCGGTGAGGGTGGCCATTCCCGCTATGTAGCAGGCCTCGGGGTTTCCGTGTGCCGCAGAGCGGAGTGCGTACCTCATCGCCTTCTGGGGGTTCTTCTTGACTCCGTTACCCGAAGTGTATATTTCGTAAAGGCGGAGCTCGGCAGAGGCATTGCCCAGGTCTGCTGCGTTCTGATAGTATTCTATGGCCTTCTCCTGGTTCTTGCTGATCATCTTCCCGCCTTTGGCGTACAGCTGTGCCAGCATGATCATGGCGTCGACGCATCCGTTGTCCGCGCATTCGAGCATGAGCTTGAGACCCTCCTCGCGCTTGTTCTCGACGATACCGCCGAGCATACAGCGGGACATTCCGAATCTCCCCTCGACGGAACCGAAGGATTCCGCCATGGTGAACCACGAGTACCCCATATCCTCGTCACGGTCGAATCCGACGCCGTCGAGGTAGCATCTTCCCACCTCGTACATGCCGATGGGGATCTTGTTGGATGCCAGGGATTCGTATATGCCTGCGGCTTTCTTCCTATCTTTCTGGGTGAATATCCCGTGTTCGAGGCACCATGCGTATTTCAGTGCCGCACGGATGTTCCCGTTCCCCGCAGTCTCGGTCAGGAGTTTGAGACCTTTCTCGAGGTCCTGTGTGGTCCCCGAACCGCGTATCATGCACAGGGCGGTCTGACAGGCGCCGTCGGCGTTGCCCGCTTCATATGAACGTTTGAACAGCGAGAATGCCGTCTCCGGATCGAAGTGCGTACCCGCTCCCACATAATACGCCATCCCCGCCACGAACATGGCAGCACCGCTTCCCTCCTCCGCCTTCTTCAGGCAGTAATCTAGGAAGGAGCTACCCTCGGGGATTTCACGGCAGCTGAAGTATGTCTTGAGCATGCCGCTGCCGGGTATGTAGTACCCCAAAGTGGCATAGGTGGACCAGAAGAGGGTATCCATCCCGTTGTCTTCCTTTATCCCCTTTGAATAGTACTGAGCGACCATGTATGCCGCTGCCGGGTTACCGGATTCTGCCGAATCGAGGTAGAGCCCGAAAGCGTCGGTGTTGCCGTTGATTGCAAGGGACTGTGCCTGTTCGAATACATCGTCTAAGATGACTCCGGCACACTTGGGAAACAAGGGGGCGGTCTGCGCCATACAGTAGAATCCGTTTCTCGATTTTAATAGATGTACCCGAACATATGGATTATACTGTCAAATTGGATTCAATTGCTATACTTAGGGGGATACTTGCATTTGAGTGTCGCCTTGGCGAGCACGTGTCCCTTCGTGACCTTCTCGAGGTCCTCGTAAGTGAATCCGGTCCTGAGCACGGGTACGAAATCTAGCGCTAATACGGTGATGACGTAGGTGTGGACCTTGTCGGGAGGATAGGGGCCGCCGTAGCGGGAGGCAGCATTGATGTCGAAGACGTCGCGGCCGTACCAGCTGTTCACTCCCTGCACGATGTCATCGCTCTCGCGGGAGGCATCCTCGGGAAGTTTGGAAGTCTTCAGTCCGGTGACCAACCAGTGGACCCATTTGAAACCGCAGACCGGGACCGAGTCGGGATCGTCGAAGATGACCGCGAAGGAAGCGGTTCCCGCGGGTGCGCCGACGATCTCCAAGGGGAACGAGCGGGATGGCATGTCGCCGGGAGCGAAGTCCTGTCCGTTACAACCGAATCTCTCGTCTAGAACGCCGTCGTTTACCGCTGCGGAGGTTATGTCCATGTGTTCGTATCAGCGGGCACGGATATTAGTGTTTGCCGCCTTCCTCTCCTGATCCAATCTCCTGTTGCGGACGTAGAGCATGAGGTCGATGGCGACGAGTGTGATATCAAGGATGTAGAATGCCAGGACGTAGTCGATGTCGTCGATAACGAACTTGCGGGCCACACCGAATGCATATCCCAGTTCGATGATGAGTTCGAACGCCACGCTTTTGCCTACAGCAGTGCGACATATCCACGACTTGCGGATGTTGAACGGCCACGATGCCGCGAAGCAGAGCAGCATCAGCATCTCCAGCAGATCGCCCGTTATCTCGATCATTCCCAGGACCTGTTGTCGGTGACGTGCTTGGCCTTGCCCTCGAACCTCTCTAGGGTGCCGGGGAGGTTGAGTTTGACGATCGCCTTGAGGTTGAGGATCTCCTTCAGGCGGGCTTGCATCTGCACGGTCATCTCGTTGATTTTGTTCATGTCGTCGGTGAGGTAGTCCTTGGAGATCTCCACGTCGATGACCATCTTGTCCATGTAGTTCTCGTTGGTCAGGGTGATGTGGTAGAAGGGTGCGAGGAAGGGCATCTCTCCGATGACGCTCTCGATCTGCGACGGGAACACGTTGATTCCCCTGACCACGATCATGTCGTCGCTCCTGCCGGTGATCCTTCCGAGACGGGGATGGGTTCTTCCGCAGGCGCATTTCTCCCAGGTGAGGGTGGAGATGTCACCAATCTTGTACCT
>CAMNNR010000061.1 GCA_946545675.1 uncultured Thermoplasmata archaeon
CCGACATCCTCGGAAAGATGGGATACTTCGACGAGAGGAACCCCGGTGTCAAGGCGGCCATCGCCCACCTCATCAAGGTGGCACACGAGAACGGCTGCTACGTCAGCATCTGCGGACAGGCACCCTCGGTCTACCCCGAGTTCTGCGAGTTCCTCGTGGAGACGGGAATCGACTGCATCTCCCTGAACCCCGACACGTTCATCAGGACCAAGAAGGTCATCGCCTCCGCCGAGCAGAAGATGCTTCTGAAGGCGGCCCGCAGGACCCTCTCCCAGTAAAACCCTCTAAAGTCCCGGGGGCGATTCCCCCGGGCAATCATCTTATGGAATTACCCTTCGGTCCCATATGACCCAGAAGGATAGAATTGGAATCAGAATTGTACGACTGCCGAGAGCCGCTCCACGGCCTGTCCGGCGGTGCAGGATTCGCAGTTGTCGACCCACCAATCGGCCAACCCTATGAACGCCGCGGTCACCACCTTGGAACGGAAACCGTCCCCGATCATCCGGTCTATCACGGGCAGGAGTTCCTCGTAAAGCCGGTCGAACAGGAGCTGCCTGCTGGAAGTACGGAGCACCGCGAACAGCGCATCCTCCTCGTCCCCGAGATGTTCCAGGACGTGATGGAAGAGACCTTCGATGTCGCCTTCGTGCTCCTGTGCCCCCTCAGCTATGTGGACGAACAGATCGTCGCACATGGCCTTGAGGAGATCCTCCCTGGACTGGAAATGGTCGTAGTAGGTGCTCCTGCCAATGTTGGCCTCGTCAAGGATGTCCTGCACGGTGATGTCGTAGAACGCCTTTGTCTTCAGGAGCCTGCCCAATGCATCGAAGACCGCTTTGCGGGTCTTCTGCTGTCTCCGGTCCATAAACCCTCAATCCAGTTTACGGTCATAAAGGCTTGCCGCCAACAGGATGACGAGACAGGAACCCACATTGTGCCAAAGCGCACCGGTCGTGGGATTCAACACACCCATAATCGAGAACGTGATGGCCAATGCATTCAGCACCAGGGAAATCGCGATGCTGGCCTTGATCGTGAACACGGTGGCATTAGCCAACCTCTTGAGGTACGGTACGCGGGAGATGTCGTCCCCGACTATTGCCGCGTCCGCCGCTTCGATGGCGATGTCCGATCCCATGCCGCCCATAGCCACGCCGATGTATGCTGTCTTGAGAGCGGGGGCATCGTTCACACCGTCTCCGACCATGCACACGCAGGAACCGCCCTCCATCAGCTCGGAGACGTTCCTGACCTTCTCCTCCGGCATGAGTTCGGAGTGCACCTCGGTGACCCCTGCCTTCTCTGCGAAGTAGTCAGCGGCGGCCTTGTGGTCACCGGTGAGCAGCACCGTGCGGACACCCATGTCCTCCAGTCTCCTGACCGCCGCGGGAGTCTCGTCCCTCATCACATCGGACAATCCTATGACTCCCGCCACGTTCCCGTCCACGGCCACGACGATCGTCGCCTTACCCTGCGAACGGAGTTTCTCCAGGGCAGCAGTGGCATCTGCTGGCACATCCGTTCCCGATTCCCTCACGAAGCGCTCGTTCCCGCAGATGACCTTCTTCCCGCCCACAACGGCGGACAGGCCCTTGCCGGCAGTCACTGCAGTATTCGAAGGCTCTGGGATATCGATGTTCTGTGACTTCGCGTACTCGGTGACCGCTTTGCCGAGAGGATGCTCCGAACGGGATTCCACAGCGGCGCAAACGGTCAGGACGTCTTCTTTGGAATTATCCCCGAAGGGTTCCACATCGCTCACAGTGAGCTTCCCGTACGTCAGGGTACCGGTCTTATCGAATGCGATGGTGTCGATCCTACCCATCTTCTCCAGGGCTTCGCCCGATTTGATGATGACACCGTGCTTGGTGGCCTGCCCGATACCCGCCATTATGGCAGTGGGGGTGGCGAGTATTAATGCGCAAGGGCAGAACACCACGAGGATGGTGATACCCTTCTCGGCATCACCTGTGACCAGCCAGGTGATGATTGCGATCGCAAGTGCCAGAGGCACCAACCAGTTGGCTACCTGGTCCGCGATACGCGCGATGGGGGCCTTCTGCTCATCGGCCTCCTTCACCAGGCGGATGAGCTTCTGCAGGGAGGAATCCTCCCCTATCTCCACAGCGCGGGCATCGAAGGGCCCGAATCCGTTGAGGGTCCCGCTGAAGACACGGTCCCCCACGGCCTTGTCCACGGGCAGCGACTCCCCGGTCATGACCGACTGGTCCACGGCAGTGGAACCTTCTACCAGGACAGCGTCCACGGGGATGGTCTCCCCGGGCAGCACCCTTATCACATCGCCTACGGCGATGCTTTCCACCGGCACCTCCTCTTCCTTGCCGTCGACGATCCTCCTTGCGGTCTGCGGGGTCAGCGAGATGAGTTTCCTCAGACCCGAACGGGCATGTTCCGTCGTCCTGTCCTCCAGGAGGGCCCCGATGGACATGATCAGACCTATCTCGCCTGCGGCGAACAGTTCGTCATGGGAACCTATGACAGTCATCAGGATGCATGCGGCCATTCCGATCACTATCAGCAGAGCGGAGGAGATCTTCGATATGCCAGGATTGTGAATCGTGCGCCATACCGCAAGATAAAGCAGTGGGATTCCCGTGATCACCACTGCCGCCCAGGCCGGGTCGCACCACAGCGGTACTTCGATGTCGGTGCCGTATTGCAGCACCAGTTTGATTATGAGGAAAACCGCAGCTACCGCCGTCATCTTCGCGCCGGCGAGCAGACTGTTGAGTTTCGCCAACCTTCCTTCTTCCATGGTTTAACGAAGGTGAAGAAATTATAAAACATTTTGTTCGATAACATACAAATTTCCGAAAAAGTAATATCCCTGCGGTTCAGGAAAATACAAAATGAGAAAACCCGATTATTAGAATCGATCGCGAGATGTTTGATAACGTACAAAAAATCCTCACGGCAAGAATCCTCACCGTTCTGGCTCTGTCGGTTCCGGTATTCTTCGCCATGATGTGGGCATCTTCCGCTTTGATAGACGGGCTGTGGAGGTTCGGAGAGGAGAGTCTCTCCCGCCTCGGCGTATCCGAAGACCCGGTGGCGGCCCTGTTATTCAACGGAGGGTGCATATCCACGGGAGCCATGGGCATCATCGTCGGTCTCGGGATCGCTGCCCATAATGAGGACTTCGGATCCCTGGCAGGAATCACATACGCTGCAGGCATGTTCTTCCTAGTGCTTGTAGGGGCATTACCGCTGACTGCGGGGATGATACATTACGTCGTGGCGTCCATCTTCGGCATACTGATGATGATCTCGCTGATACTCACTGCGATAAACGACCACAGGCGCAGGATGCACCCTGAAGCGGAGATTTTGTTCATAGTGATATCCCTGGTGCTGATCGCTACTCAGAGATTCGCCATGTGGGAGGCATTGCTGGTGATCATCGTGATGATATGGACTGTGCTGCAAGGCATCAAGATGAGGGTTTACAGCGGGACTACCGAATGATGGACCGCGTCATCCGGTCATATCCAGTTGCAACTCTCCTCTGAACACCATCGGTATTGAAGAATTGTCACGGAACATATCGACCAAGCGGCTCTTCATGTATTGCGCGGTCTTCAGACAGACGCCACATCTGGACGCACACTTGTGGATCGATAGTCCGTTCAGGTAGGATCTGCAGAAAACCTTCCACGTATCGATTTGTACATGACTGTTGGGGACGGCATTGCCGATGAATCCCCTGCCGCAGACCTTACAAGCATATCTCTGTGTACCGTTCGAGGAACGCCCTTTCTTGATGATCTCGGAAGAGGCACAGAATGGGCAACCTTTTGACTAGGAGTCCATCAAGCGATAAAGATGATCAACGGCAGAATCGTAATCAGATGCGGACAAACTGAGGAGATAATCCCTGTCCAGCGTCTCGGTGAAAACAGCCCTTCCCTTCATTCCTGTCACCCTGGATTTATGAACGCATCGGGATTGCTGAATTTAAAAGCTGTTAGACTTTTTGTTCCTGTCAAATGCTCGCAATCCTCTGCGGATATTGCCAGGTACCAGAATGTACAACAACGGACTTATTACCTGCTAAGGATAGGGATTCCGCATCTTTACAAATGCTGTGTTTGGTTGACCCAGACACTATAGTTAATGCCGGAGAGATGAAAAGATGAGCGGAGGTCATTTCGATTATGCCGATTCAAGACTGTATGAGTGGTCTGAAAAGGTTCGCTGGGACGGCAACCCCCTGTTTGCCGAGTTACTGCATGATCTGGGCGATCTGATGCACGAATACGACTGGTGGAAATCTGGGGATACTGGCCGCGAGGACTGGCTGAAAGCCTGGGAAGCATGGCAGAAAAAATGGATGAACGGAAACCTCTCAGAGTTGGCTGTCGACTCCATAAAGGATTCGGTACGTCAGATGATCTGGGAGAGTCTGGGAAAACCTGCAGATGAGGAAACAAACGCATTGAGGAAAAAATGAGGGGCTGGTGAGAACATGTCCTACTACTTCGACCACATCATAGAATGCGATAAACTGGTTTTTGAGAGAATGCTCTTAACCTGGAGGCAGAAAGGATGGGAAAATAAGTGTATACTGTGCAGACCGCGACATGCATGGTCGTCGACAGACAGCCTGGTTACGAATACGAAAGCGGAAACATATCTCCTCTACTTCGTGGTCAACCACCAACCTGATTTGGAAGACATCATAGACTGGCTGGAGGATGATCTGGGTATATACGGGATTCATTTCTCTATCTGGAGCCAGGGAGAATGCGACGAGGACTGGAAAATGGGAGGATCGTTCGTTCCCAAGGGTACGATGCCACACCATACTGTTCCTGCCGAGTATGACAGAACAGGAAAAAACAACAGGAAAGCACCCGAGGGATACACGACATATGAAGACTGCGTGATTGCGGTTGATGCCGAAATCTGGAAAGAACTCGCCATAGATTATACCAGGGAAGAGGAAATACACCCTAGGCCGCCAATCGAGGAAATCCTGCAGGAGATAGACGCGAAACTCGATTTGATTGAGGGACTGTTGGAATGCCTGGTGGAGAGGGGAAGAGAATGAACCCTTCCGAGGAATTCAGTGAAGATTCGGAGACACAATACGAGTCTTATCAGAAAACAATGAGTGACTCCGATGCTGCCGATTGCTCCGAACAAAGGAAGGTAAGATTCGAAAAACCGATACTCATACACATATTCGGACCTCCGAATTCGGGTAAAACAACACTTCGTAAAACGCTTGGCAAAAGACACCCAGAATACCAGAACTACTGCATCGACGACTTCAGGAGAGAATACGGCGATTGGACATTCAGAGGCGAAACGGACGCGCAGAACAAGTTCTGGGATGCTATGTGGAGGGGAGGATTTTTCGAATGCTCCGGATCCGGGAGATTCACTGAAAGATACCTGTACTGTTTCCGCAAAAGAACGCAATACATCGTGGTGATGGATACTCCCGTCGACGTCTGCATCTCCAGAGTCCGCGATGACAAATATGATGGTATTCCTTTCCCATTCCATGGTACCCCCGAGGGATACATCAGAGATGTTTATGAATTCCTGGATTCATGGCACTTCAACAGTATGACCCAGGGAATCCCTGTACTGCGTCTTAACACCAACCAATCTCCTACGGAGCAGGCCAAAGAAGTTGAGAGATTTGCAGGACTCTGCTGTGAACCATTCGAAATTTGATACACTTTATTGTGTAATCCAGAAGGATAATAATGTGGATATGGCAGGGCATCTCAAGACTATGCCCCTTACATGAGGATACGGGATCTCAATCCCCAACACAGAGATGCGGAATGTTTTCGAGGACATGATGATGCACTGCACCGTAGTATAGGCCGTGACCCTGCCGGCATCCATACGGAACGTCATACACACGGATGCATCCAACCTGATCTCACCGTCCCAAATCCAAAAGTACCAGAATGTACAACAACGGACTTATTTGCATCTCTCGATGATAATCGGACCTGGCTCAAGCTATAGCAATCCTGATTGAAAAAAACGGAGATAATACACAATGTCATACTACATAGACCATATAATCGAATGCGACCAACTAACCTTCGATAGGATGGTGGAGTACTGGAAACAAAAAGGGTGGACGTACATCTGTGAAGTAAGTAGACCCAGTTGGGTATGGGTCGCATCCGGTGATTTTGATGATGTGAAGGCTGGCACATACCTGCTCTATCTCGTGGTCCATCAGCCTAACCATTGGGAACTTTCGGAATGGCTAACTGACGAACTGGGGGTAGATTCCATGCATTTTTCGATTTGGACCAAAGAGATGTACGACGAGAGTTGGCGTTATAACGGTGAATTCGTCCCGGACAGTGAACTTCCCAGCCATACGGCCCCTGAGAAATACATAAGCTGCAGTGAAAAGGTCGCGCCCGAAGGTTATACTACCTACGAGAACTGCATGATTGCGGTGGATACTAACGTATGGAAAGGTCTCTCAGTGGACTATACCCGCGATGTTGGGATACAGCCCCGTTCTTCGGAAGAGGAAACCTTGCTGGAGATCAAGGACGAACTGCATCTGATCAGGGATCTACTAGAGCGCCTCCTAGAGAGGTTCGAAGAAGGTCTTGGTGAGAACAATGTCAAGTCACAACACTAAGATGAACACCTCACCTAAACACCAGTTTTCTACCGATTCTCAAAAAAATACAAAGTAAAACAAGTGATATGGCCGCCCCTTCATGATACCATGACGTTCGACCCCTAGCATCCAGATTCGATATGCCTTCGGATTCCATCGAACAGAACGGAGGGCTACCGATGAAAACCGTGCAGCAGCATCTCAGGGAACTGGATCAGAACAGACTGATCGAAGTATATCTATTCGAACATCCGATCGAGTACAATCATCCCGCACTCGCAGGACTCACCGTATCCCAAATCAGAGAGAAGTATACCGAAGGGATGCGGAAATTCATCGAACGTCTATGCGGCCTTACACCAAAGGCTGACCCCGACGGGAGAGTGGGCATACTCTTCGCTCATCGCTGCATCGAGATAGGATCCCTGTCCGGAACCGAAGACTACTGCCTCGTCCATGCGGACGAGGTCCTCTCTGACGGTGTAGATGCGAAGACCTATGCGTACGAGTTCACCAATCAATCCGAGATCGTGGGATTCCTGGTAGCGGACAGCGAATACACCCGCAGGCACATCTACGGACTCATGGCCGATGTCCTGTACCAGGCGTCGTTCTTCGGTTACAGACAAGAAGGTCTCGCTGAGGCCTTGGAGGATCTCGACCGCTCGATAAAGGAGGCGGAGAATGGGAACGCCCTATCGATTGATGAGATTATGGAAAAATACATTCCGGAACATGAATCCGAGAGGAAGGATCC
>CAMNNR010000062.1 GCA_946545675.1 uncultured Thermoplasmata archaeon
ATTTGCGGTATTTTGCGATGTCGATTATCTCTTTGGAGATGTATTCCTCGCGTCTCTCGCTGACCAGTCTGAATCCCTTGACTTTGGACACCATCCTGTCGATATCCTTGGCGAGCGATTCGGGCGAATCCGTGTTCAGCTTGGCTTTGAATATCTTCTTGGCCAGCCTGTGGACGGAGGTGAACTCTGTGGCCTTCACGTTCTCGAGATAGGTGTTGTCGAACTCCTCGTCGTTCATGTCCAGGGGAATGACCGTCTTCCCGTCGGACGCACACAGGTCCACCAGTTCGCAGAAAGCAGGGGAGGGGGTCTGGATATCCCCGAACTCCGCCATCCTCTTGGCATATACGATGTCGAGTTCGCTGACCTCTATGTCGTCGACGCCGATCTCCTCGCGCTTCCTGAGGGCTTCCAGGGATTCGATGCCGAGCGATGCGGCGTACGCCTCGTATTTCCCGTATGCGTCGTGTACCTTCTCAGCCTCCCCGGCGAGGCCGTTGACCACTGGTAAAATATCGATCCGGCACTCGTCTATTTTCAAAGAGATCATTTCTTTGTGCTCCTCGATAGAATGATGTCGGTGAGCACGTCTTTGTCGTCTATATTCTTGAGTTCCTCATCGGTCACGAGTGCCGTGGTCCCGATGTTGTCCGAAGTCTGTTTCTTCTGAACGATCATCACTGAGGGGCGGTTGGAGAGATTTGACAGCTCCGCTGCGATGAGTGCCTTCTGTATGAGTTTGCTCCTGTCGGAATCGAGTCCGGTGAGCAGGACGGTGTTCTGTCCGGTGTCGCGGGATATCGCCTCGAAAGGCCCTCTGATGATGGGTGTGATGGCGAATCCTATGTTCAGGAGGCGGTCCAGCCTCTGGGAGCCGGTGGTGCCTCCGGAGTAGATCTCGTGCTTGGCGGCGGAACCGTCGTTCTTGTATTCGAATGGGTCCAGGGCCTGTACGATGGGCTCGTCGAGGAACTCCTCTAGTCTGAGGGCGGCATCTATCATCGCCCCCATTCCCGATTCATACATCTGGATGGTGCGGCGGGACACACCTGCGGTCTCCGCCAGGGTACCGAGGCTGATGCCCCGCTCTTCGCGCAGCTGTTTGAGGACGTCGCTGTCTATTTTCACGTAGAGTCCGCCGGGAGCGGCGAATATGAACGGTGGCACTTCTTCAAGGAGATGATCGGCCAGTGTCTCGTTGGAGAGGATCGGGATCTTGAAACGGCTGTAGATGATTCCCTTCTCCAGAGGTCCTGAACTCGATACCTCGCCGATGAGGAGAGGGCTGGCATCCAATGCCTCAGCCATGATCTTCATCTCTTCTGAGTTCTCGCGGGAGAAGGCATCGACGTTGGAGAGGACCTTTATGATGAGGAGCTTCTTGTCGCGTCTGCCGACGATGTCGAAGCATATGCTCCTGATAGATATGGCGGAAGAAACATCGAACCCTGCTCTGGCCAATATGGCACGGGTCGTGTTAATCATATCCTCTCTCGACATCGACGAAAAATGACCTTGAAACTATAAACACGTTTGCGGAATTAATGCGGTTTTTCCAATCGGAGGTACCGGGCCCGAAGGCCCGGCTTGGCTCAGTGTTTGTAGATGTTGTTCTCACCGTACTCCTTGATCTTCTCCTTTGCCTTGGGTCCGAATTTGTCAACGGCACCCTCGAGGTCGGACATGCTGACCTTGCAGTTGGCAATCTCCTCCTCAGTGGGTTCCTTTCCGCTTGCGACGAGGCGCCTCACCGCGCTCATGACCGCTTCGTTGCATATGGCGGAGATGTCCGCACCGGTGCAGCCTTCGGTCTGTTCGGCGAGCTTTCCGAGGTCCACATCGGTTTCCAGGGGCTTGCCTGCGGTGTGGATGCCGAAGATGGAACGCCTGGATTCTGTATCAGGGGGTGCGACGTAGATGGACTTGTCGAACCTTCCGGGTCTCAGCAGGGCGGGATCGATGAGTTCCGGACGGTTGGTGGCCGCGATGACCACGACGTCGTTCATGGGTTCTAGTCCGTCAAGTTCGGTGAGCATCTGCGAGACCACTCTCTCAGTGACGTTGCTATCGCCTCCGGTTCCCCTTACTGGCACTATGGAATCTATCTCGTCCATGAAGATCACGCAGGGTGATGCCTGACGCGCTTTCCTGAACGTCTCCCTGACCGCTTTCTCGGATTCTCCGACCCATTTGTTGAGGAACTCTGGTCCTTTCACGGAGATGAAGTTTGCCTCGGATTCGGTCGCCACCGCTTTCGCGAGCAGTGTCTTTCCGGTTCCCGGGGGACCGTAGAGCAGGATCCCCTTCGGGGGTTTGGCGTTCATGTGGGCGAATACCTTTCCGTATTTCAGGGGCCATTCCACCGCTTCTTTCAGCTGCTGTTTCGCATCCTCCAGGGCTCCGATGTCCTCCCATTTCACGTTGGGTTTCTCGATGAGTACTTCTCTCATGGTGGAAGGCTGGAGGCCCTTCATGGCGTTCATGAAATCCTTCATCTCCACGGAGATCTTGTTCAGGACCTCGCTGGGAATGGTCTCGTCATCCACGTTGACGTCGGGGAGCACACGCCTGAGAGCGGCCATCGCAGCTTCCCTGCAGAGTGCCGCCAGGTCAGCACCCACGTATCCGTGGGTCTTGTCGGCGATGAGTTCGAGATCGACGTCGTGGGCCAGAGGCATTCCCCTGGTGTGGATCTGGAGGATCTCCAGACGGCCGTGCCTGTCAGGCACTCCGATCTCGATCTCCCTGTCGAACCTTCCCGGCCTTCTGAGGGCCTCGTCGATGGAGTTGGGACGGTTGGTGGCACCGATGACCACGACCTTTCCCCTGGAGTTCAGACCGTCCATGAGGGACAGGAGCTGTGCCACGATACGCCTCTCCTCCTCTCCCTGGACCTCGTTCCTCTTGGGGGCTATGGAGTCGATTTCATCGATGAAGATGATACTGGGGGAGTTTTCCTCTGCTCCTTTGAATATCTCCCTGAGCTTGCCCTCGGATTCCCCGTAGAACTTGCTCATGATCTCAGGTCCGCCGATGGAGACGAAGTTACTGCTGGTCTCTCCGGCCACGGCTTTCGCCAGCATGGTCTTTCCGGTTCCCGGCGGTCCGTGGAGGAGCACTCCTTTGGGTGCCTCGATACCGAGCCTCTTGAACAGTTCGGGGTGTTTGAGCGGCAGTTCCACCATTTCCCTGATCTGTCCGATTACATCTCCGAGACCTCCGACATCATCGTAGGATACTTTCGGAACGTCCATGTTCTCCTTCGAGACGGGTTTGTTGTTGATCTTCACTTTGGTGCTCGCGGTGAGCAGTGCGGCTTCCGCGGTCGGCGAGAAGGAGGTGACCACCAGGTCCATCTTGTTGCCCATGATGTTGAGCGAGAGCACGTCACCCTTCGTGAAAGTACGACCTACAAGTGCCTGTGCCAGATAGTCCTCTCCGCCTTGAAGCCTGAGCTCTTCGGTGGGAGCGAAAGTGATCTTCTCGGTGGGTTTGGTCTCAGCCTTCTTGACATCCACCCTCTCGTCCAAGGACACGCCTGCGTTGCGCCTTGTGGATCCGTCGAGACGGATTATTCCCCTGTTGGCGTCCTCCTCGGCTCCGCTGAGGATCTTCACAGCGGTCTTCTTGTTACCTGTTACCAGAGCTATGTCGCCTGCTTTGATGCCAAGAATGGTCATCAGCTCAGGGTCTAACCTGGCAATTCCGTGACCGGCCTCTCCCGGTTTCAGTTCGGCGACCTTTATCGCCCTGTCATTAGTAGCCATGTTATCACCTATCCATTTGTCTGCAGCACTGCAGAATATCGTCTATCATCCTGGACACCAGGGATTCGTTGAAGCCCAGCTTCTTGGAGATGTCCTCGGCGTTCCAGTTCGGCCTGTTGAGCATGTCGTACAGGAGTTCCCTGTGCTCGTAGTCGAGATTGTCCAGGTCCGACATGTGCAGGAACTGGTTAATCAGGTCGTTGCGCTCCCTGACCATCTCCGACCTGCGTCTGTCGAATTCGGATATCTGTCTGTCGATCTGGGATATCCTGGCACGTACTTCTTCGAGTCTGCGCTCATCAGGCGTTTTCTTCACTTCTTTTGGTTTTTCCTCTGTTTTCTTGTTGTCCTCTCCCGTAGGTATCATGCGGACTTCGAACATGTTGTTGCGCATATCGATGGTGATTGTGAATTCGGAGCTGGGTCTATAGAATATCCTTTCCGGTCCGCGGTCGCTGCTCTCGCGGTAGCTGACCAAGATTCCCTCTTTTTCCATCAGGTTCAGGTTCTTCACTATGGCCTGTTGACTGATTCCGAGCTCTTTCGAAAGCTGCAGTGGATAGTGCGGTTCCCTCACCACGGCCTGTAATATTCTCCTTCTCGTCGGGTTCTCGACGATGGCCAGGATCGAATCCATGTCGTTCATTCTATCACCTTGTTTACCTGCGGTTTACAACTATCGGTTATATAGTATACACTTCTATAAAAAACTTTTGTATAACTAAGCCTTATGAGCAGGCTCTTGTAATCCCGGGCGTGCGAACTATCTTTTAGATGGGTTACAATCTCAAAAGTATGCCCGGGGTTCTGAGGGACATATCCGTTTTCATCGATGACGTCCGCGAGGCCAGTCAGACGTTCAGCAAGGGTAATTTCGGATACCCGCTTAGCGGAGGCGGTCTTGAGCTCGACCTGGTCGAAGCGGCATTCCTCCTCCAATGCGACCGTCTGGTCGTCATGCAGGGCAAGAAGAAGATGTCCTTCAACTCCCTTTTCGATTACGCCTCACGCAAGGTCGAGGATTTCTCCATCAAATATCTGGTGTTCAAGGACCTCCGCGAAAGGGGATTCATCGTGAAACCGGAATCCGGGAGTTTCGATCTCCGCGTCTATCCCCGCGGATTGTCTCCCAGCAAGTCGGCTCCCCTGTACATGGTTTGTGCGGTATCCGAGCGTGCCGCATTGAACATCACGGACTTCATGGACGAGATTGCCCAGAGCGAGGACCGCGGAAAGCAGCTCCTCTACGGCGTCGTCGACGAGGAAGGCGACCTGACCTACTACAAGATGGCAATCCTGGATCCGGAGGGGAAGGTCTCCCCGACCGCCAGAGTGGAACCCGTCAAAGGCAATCTGGTGGGAGACAGGATATTCGTATTCGATGCTGAAGGAGGACAGGCGCTCCGCGACGAGGCGTTCTACGGCAAGGACATGCAGGGAGTCCTCCAGCTCTCGCTCATCGAAGGATGCCATCTCATCGGCACTGGAGAACTGAAGGTATCGGGAAAGGGCGGGAAGGAGATGTCCCGCGAGGAACTCGTTTCCTTCGGCAAGAAGACCCAGGATGAGTTCCTTTTGCGTCTTCGTGCTTACGAGGACCTGAGGGGCAGGGGTCTCGTGGTGAAGACCGGATTCAAGTACGGTACCCATTTCAGGGTCTACGAAGCCTCCCCGGACGAATGCCATGCGAGGTATCTGGTGCATGCGGTGCCCGCATCCACCGTGGCCATGTGGCCAGATATCTCCCGTACGGTCCGTCTTTCGGGCGGGGTCAAGAAACAGATCCTTTTCTGCAGGGTTAGCGACGAGATCGAATATCTCGAGTTCAAATGGTTCAGGCCATAATCACAGTCTGGCACTGTTCGGGATTATTGGAAGGTCAGGGTTATACCAAGGGCATCGGCCAATTTCTTGTAGCGGCATCTGAGTGTCACCTCGGAGATGTCAGCCACCTGAGATACCTGACTCTGCGACTTGTGTTCACCGTTAAGGTTGGCTGCGATATAGATTGCTGCCGCGGATATGCCTGATGGCCCGAGTCCGGATAGGAGTTCCTTTTCAGAGGCCTCGTCCAGGAGTTTTATGGCCGCAAGCTTGGTCTTTTCGCTCAGTTTCAGCTTCGTACCGTATCTCTGGACGTAATCCTGCGGTTTGGCAGGCATCAGGTTGAGTTTCAGGTTTTTGGAGAGGTAGCGGTAGGTCTTCCCCAGCTCCTTCTTGCTGATCCTGCTGGTGTCCGCGATCTCGTCAATTGTGCGGGGGACGCCGCATATCCTGCAGGCGGAGTAAATTGCCGCCGCGCCGATGCTCTCCACCGATCTCCCCCTCACGAGATTCCTGCTTACCGCTTTCCTGTAGATCTTTGCACCGGTCTCCTTGACAGTACGGGGGAGGTTGTTGGCGACCGTAAGGCGGTCCAGCTCGGATAATGCGAATGCGAGATTGCGTTCCGCCGCGTTCTCCACCCTGATCCTCTGTTGCCATTTACGCAGTCTGTACAGTTCGGTCCCCGACGGTTCCGGGCTGTTGCGGTAGAGTATCCCCTTGTCGAAGTACGCTCCGCAGACATTGCAGCTTATGGTGCCGGTGGCAGGACTTCTGAGGAGGAGGCCCTTGCCGCAATACGGGCAGGATTCAGTTCTTTCTGCCTTTTCTCTTCCGGCCGCCATCCTTTTCACTCCGGTTGAAGAAAAGCTTCTTTCCCTCGAGGGCCGGGCGGACCCCTTCGCCGACAACCGATGCGTAGGGCGCGTCTACCGGTCCCAAAATCCTTTTCACGGTTCCGACCTTGCGTTTATCGGAGTCGAAAACCGCACTGCCGAGTGCGGGAAGATTCTCGCATCTGACCAATGCGTGTCCTTCGGATGTGATTCCCTCGACTAGTCCTAGGAGTTCCATTTCAGCGCCCCGATGTGTGATTGTACAATCCCTCGGCCATATTTATCGTTGACCAGTCCCCCATATCAAATCGATACGGGGCACCGCAACAAATTACCCAGAGAGGGGTATTTCGTACTGACGTAATTCCCACGATGCTGAAAATACAGCGTTAAGGTTTAATAAGGACTAGTAGATTAGCCGCCAGTTACAGAAATCTGCACAGGTATCTGTTAAAAAATCGGAGACATAAACATGGACATAATCAGCTGGGATTTCCTTTCCCTCATCGTTCTGGTGTTTGCGCTCGTGATGATTCTCGCGGGAATCTTCTCGGCCTACTTCGGAAAGGGAAAGAACAGGGCATACGGAATCATCATGGTCGTCGTCGGTCTCATCGTGGGAGTAGTCTACGGATACCTCCTGATGGACGGACCTATCGAGGCAATCAAGAACGTTCTCGGTTGGGACGTTGTCTACAACGCAATCGTCAACATCCTCGGTGTCCTGATCGGTGCCGGTATTGCCGTCGCCATCTTCCTCGTTACAGTTCTCAAGAGCTGAACACAAACCCAATCACGGCGGACCGGTCCGTCCGGCCGCCACTTTTTTCTTCACTCGATTACTGCATTCCCTTCAGAGTGGTTGCCAGTAGTTAGAAAAAAATACTGGACCTGCAATAATTCCTCATGGCCAAAGTCTTCATCATCATGGGGA
>CAMNNR010000063.1 GCA_946545675.1 uncultured Thermoplasmata archaeon
TGGGACTTGTGAACAGCCTCGGTTTCAGGGTGTCCGACGAGGACATCGAAAGGGTGAACAAAGTCCTGGAATTGGTCGGTATCGACCACCTTGCGGGAAGCGGGATCACCGAGATCAGCGGCGGTCAGAGGCAGCTCGCATTCATCGCCCAGGCACTTGTGAAGGAACCCGATGTTCTGATATTGGATGAACCCACGAGTGCGTTGGACCTCTACAACCAGTACACCCTGATGAACTTCATCAAGAACGTGACCAAGGAGAAGAACTGCACCACCATAGTCACCCTGCACCATCTGGATGTCGCGCTGAAGTATTCGGATAAGGTGGTGGTCGTGAACAAGGGTGTCGTGTATGCGGACGACGCATCCTCCGAGGTGTTCACCCAGGAGATGCTGTACGACGTCTACAAAGTATTTTCGAAGATTGAAACGGACCAGTACGGTGACAGACACATCATCGTACTGCGTCCGAGACTTAACGACGATCCTCCCTGCTGGGCGGATCTCATGAACGGAGTTGATACAAATGGTGACAAAATCAACCAATAATGCGAAGAAGACCAAGAAACCTGCGAAATCGAAGGATGACCACCTGGAGGATGTGGAGAAATACTGGACCAAGAGGTCCAGGAACTTCTCCGACGGCATCGAGAAGTCCATCGCAGACGGTTCCTACCTGTTTTGGCTGAACAACATCCTGAAGGAGGTGGAACCCGGGAAGAAGCTGAAGGTCCTGGACTGCGGATGCGGACCCGGGTTCTTCTCCATCATCCTCGGACGCGAGGGACACTTCATTACCGCGGTGGACTACTCCGCGGGAATGGTGGAGATGGCCAAGAAGAACTTCAAGAAATACGGGGTCATCGGGACAGCACTCAAGATGGATGCCCAGAACCTCGAGTTCGAGGACGATACCTTCGACCTCATCGTGTCCCGCAACATGATGTGGACTCTAGCCGACCCGGAGAAGGTGTATTCGGAATGGATGAGGGTCCTTCGTCCCGGAGGGAAGCTGATCTGCTTCGACGGTAACTACAAACTGTACAACCACGACGACGATTATGCAGCACTCTGGAAGAAGGACGAAGATGCCGGGAAGCACAAGTACATGACCAGTCCGGACTTGGGTCCCAGCGAGGAGCAGTTCAAGCTCATGGACCAGATCACCAACCAGGACTTCGTCGTGTGCTACCATCGCAGGCCCCACTGGGATATCGAGATCCTCATCAAGCTCGGAGCGACCAGGATATCCACCGAAGTGGAGGGGATCCACGGCGCATACGTCGAGAAGGACGGGGTGCGTGAATACCTCCCGATGGTCTTCAAAGTAGTTGCCAGCAAAGCTGATGCCAACAAACCCTTCAGGTTCCTTCCATCCTGAGTGATATCATGGAGAGCTTCGATCGCGAAAAGAACGGCAGGTACTGGGATCTCAGCTCCGAGACCTACTCCAAGACCATCATCGAGGACATCGACGAGGGCCTCTCCGGCAACTGGGTCTCCCTCATGGATGAGAGGATGCCTAAGGGTAAACTCAAGGTCCTAGACTGCGGTTGCGGACCCGGGTTCTTCTCCATAGTGCTGGGGAAGATGGGGCACGAGGTCATCGGCATCGACTACTCCGAAGGGATGCTGAAAGAAGCGGAAACCAACTGTGCCAGACATGGTATCAGAGGGGAATTCATCCGTATGGATGCGGAGAATCTCGAATTCGATGACGGATGTTTCGATCTCATCGTGACTAGGAACGTCCTGTGGAACCTCCCCCATCCCGACAAGGCATACTCCGAGATCATCCGCGTCCTGAAGAATGGCGGTGCGGTCTGCGTCTTCGATGCCTCCTATGCCGAATTCGACATGACGAGTATCGGGAAAGACACCGAGGAGGAAAGGAAGAAGAACCCCTACATGAGGCATAGCGAATCCGAGTCCGTAAGGGAGGAGATGAAGGAGAACGGCCAAGGGATGAGCTCCCTTCCGCTAAACAGCCAACCCCGCCCGGAGTGGGACATTTCGGTACTCAAGAAGCTCAGCGTGAAGTCCATAGATATCGTGTTCGGGGACAACTTCAACTTCCATCCTGCGGACGAGAAGGGGCTGAAGAACCGTCATTTCTTCTTCCTGTGGGGAGTCAAGGAGTAAAACATCTTCATGGGCCCGATGGGCCCATCCACATTACGTCAAGGGGAACGATATTGCTTTTCAGATTCTTCGGCAGAAGGGAATGGGCGATGGTAGCTGTCACCGCCGTTGCTGTCTTATGTCAAGTGTATCTGGAACTCAAACTCCCCGATTACATGCGTATTATCACGGACCAGTTCCTCGTCGAGAACACCGATGCCGTGGTGAGATACGGGACGGAGATGCTGGTCTGCGTGACCTTCATCCTTCTGCTGGCAGTTCTTGTATCGTATCTCACAGCATACGTGAGCACCTCGGTTTCGAGGAACATACGCCACGCAACCTTCGAAAAGGTGCTTAACCTCCCGCTGGCAGATGCCAGCAGGTTCTCCGCACCCAGCCTCATAACCCGTTCGACCAACGATGTGCTGCACGTGCAGATGTTCCTTGCCACGTGTATACAGATCACATTCAGGGCACCGATACTGACCGTTTGGGCGATACTGAAGATCCTCGACGGGGACCCGAACTGGGCTGTTGCCACACTTGTTGCAACGGTCATCATGGTGATCGTGATGCTGGTGAGCTTCTATTACGCCCTGCCGAAGATTGGTCGCGTACAGTGGCTTACGGACGGGATAAGCAAGAACTTGAGGGAGAACCTCTCGGGGATGCGTGTGATAAGGGCGTACAATGCAGAGGAACTGAGGGACGGATGCTTCCAGGAATCGAATCAAAGACTCCTGGACAACAACCTCTACGTCACGAAGGTGATGTCCTTCTCCGGCCCTGTATCGCAGATGATCAGCGACATCCTGGTGCTCACAATCTACTGGATGGGTGCTTTGATAATCACGGGGATGAACGATTACGACCAGAGCCTGATGCTGTTCTCGGCTATGGTAGCATACGCCACCTATGCCGCACTCATCCTGCAGGCGATCAACGGTTTCATCGGCATGTATCGTGCGTTGCCGAAGGCTCTGGTTAGCCTCAGGCGTATAGGGGAGGTCCTGGATACCGAGGACTCGTTGGAGTATGGGAATGAGACCGAAGGGAGAGATGAGGGGAGTGTCGAATTCCGCAATGTTTCGTTCACATACCCAGATGCCGAATATCCTGCAGTTTCCAATATAAGTTTCACTGTGAGAAGAGGCGAGACGCTTGCTGTGATCGGACCAACCGGGTCCGGGAAAAGTACAATCGTGGACCTCCTGCTGAGATACTACGATCCCTCGGAAGGAACCGTTCTCGTGGACGGAAGAGATGTAAAGGAATACTCTAAGGAGGCACTTGCAGGAAAGATTGCATGTGCGGAACAGAGGCCCGCCATATTCGCAGGCAGTATCGCCGAGAACATCAATTACGGGAGTACGGGGGATGAACGCTCTTCGAGGGATATCGACGAGGCCATACGGATATCCCAGGCGGATTTTGTGAATGATTTCCCGGAGGGTACGGAACACGTCGTGGAGGAGAACGGAAGGGACCTTTCCGGAGGGCAGAGGCAGCGCATCTCAATCGCACGCGCACTGTGCAAGCACACGGACATCCTGATCTTCGACGATTCCTGCTCCGCATTGGATTTCCGTACCGAGGCAGCCTTCAGGAAGGAACTGAAGAAGGCGGTCTCGGACAAGATAGTGATAACCGTGGCCCAGAGGATAGGGACGGTGGCTGACGCCGACCATATCCTCGTACTCGACCACGGAAGGATCGTAGGATTGGGAAAGCACAACGAACTCCTCGCAGAGTGCCAGCTGTACAGGGAGATAGTGAGGTCCCAGCAGGAGGATACCGCATGATTTCGAAAAAGAAGGGATTCTCCGAGAACATCAAGGGCTTCCTCCATCTGATCCGCGATTACCGCAGGGCCCTGATCCTCGGAGCCGTCCTATCGCTGTTCGGTTCACTGTTCTCCGCCATCGGACCAGTGTTCCTTTCGCAGATAACCGATGGCATCCTTGAGGGGATCCGCCCTGCGGGCAACGATATCGACTTGGAGGCGGTGGCGGACAGCGCCATGCTCCTGATAGTATTCTACCTCTTCAGCGGTGCCTGTACCGTATCGTACAGATACCTCATACCTGCCACCAGCCAGCGTATCGCTGCTTTCGTAAGAGAATTACTTGTGAAGAAGATAGACAAGCTCCCGTTCGGATTCCTGGATACCTGCAGGTCCGGGGACCTGCTAAGCCGCCTTACCAACGATACCGATAATCTGGGGGAGGAGAGCGGGAACGGCATTGTCTCGCTAGTGACATCGGTTTCGGTGCTGTTGGTATCGATAGTGCTCATGCTCTGCATGAGCCCTGTCCTGACCGCTGTGGTCCTGATCCCCGCTGTGGCAGGGTTCTTCGCCATGAGGTATGCCGTGAAGCATACGCAGCATTATTACGTGCAACAATCGAAGGACATGGGAAGGATCAACGCCCTGGTGAACGAAGTCTACACCAACCAGAAAGTGGTCAAATCGTATGATTCCGAACCGCTGATGATGGAGAGGTTCGAGGAGTATAACGGGAGTCTCTTCCACAGTACCAGACGTTCCAGGTTCGTTACGGGGATCCTGCCGCAGCTGATGTCCTTCGTCAACAACATTGGTTATGTATTATCCTGCCTCGTGGGCTTGGTATTGGTGATGCACGGGGAGATCACCTACGGGGTGATCGTGGCGTTCATCATCTACTCAAAGAACCTGGGACGTCCGATGCAGCAGATGTCCGAGGCGATAGGGTCTTTGCAATCGGTGGCCGCTTCCTACGAACGTATATCCTACATTCTGGATCAGCCGGAGATGCCCGACGAGAGTAATCTTCCGGAACCGGAGGAGGTGAAGGGAGACATATGCTTCGAGGATGTGTCCTTCGGATATTCGGAGGATAAGAGGATACTGAAAGACATCTCCTTCGATGTGAGGGCGGGGACGAAGGTAGCCATAGTCGGACCTACCGGGAGCGGCAAGACGACGATAATGAATCTCCTGTTGAAGAACTATGACACCTATTCGGGAAGCATCCGTATAGATGGGGTTCCTCTGAAGGAGATCGGGCGCGATGCGGTGCATGACATGTTCACTGCAGTGATGCAGGAGTCGTGGATATTCTCTGGCACCCTGAGAGAGAACGTGGTGTTTAATCAGACTGGTAGAACCGATTCTGAGATTATGGGTGCCTGCGAGAAGGCAGGGCTGAAGGGATTCGTGGAAGGTCTTCCGGATGGACTGGATACGGTCCTCGGAGGAGATCTGATGCTTTCCGAAGGGCAGAAGCAGCAGATATCCATCGCGAGGTCGATTCTGAAGGATGCGCCGATGGTCCTGATGGATGAAGCCACGAGTTCCATCGATACAAGGACTGAACGTGCGATACAGGATGCGATGGAGAGCATGATGGCTGGGAAGACATCGTTCATCATCGCTCACCGTCTGAGTACCATCAGGAATTGTGATACGATACTCGTCGTGAGGGATGGGGAGATTATAGAGTCGGGGAGTCACGAGGAATTGTTGGAGAAAGGTGGGTTTTACTGTATGCTGTATAATTCGCAATTCGAGAATTGTGAATAAATATGAATGGCACCAATTCAAGACATTATACTCTTAATCCTTTCTTTAAAAAACTCGCCTAATGCTTTGTCAACACAATATACTACACACCCATCCATCCCACGGGTCATCAATGTACGGTAAATGTTTCTGATTATCCGATCAGCCCTAACTGGATCTTTTTTCCATCCCCCGAGCGCACCTTTGTCATGATTCTCTTCGGGACATGTAACTATCTTCCCATCACGGAATATCATATCCTTACCGATGATAACTCCAGCGTACTGGAATTCCATGCCCTGACCCGTATGTACACAACCAATCTCATTGACAAGTTTAGCATTATTGGCCCAAGAATAATCGGTATTCCACCTCTGTTCTCCTACACCTTCGAGAGAAAAATCTGTCTTGCCTTTGGTGTTATGGCTGTTCCAATCCCAACAATAACCTGCTAGAATACGTGCATCACGGCCTTCTGATCTCTTCTGATTGATCTTTTTCATCAGTTCTTCAGGAGTGTCTGCTACAGAGATGTCATAAGGTAACTTACCAAGTAAATTCAGATTCTTAGATTCCCTGATGCCTAATACATCGTCTAACCAGGCAATGTATAACCCTGAACCGCTACATCTGAATTGGGTAGATAGTACCAAACCGTTGGTAACAATCTCTGCCCCATATTCGTTAGCCCAGTGCTCAATCTCATCTATGGTACCAATGTCCTGCATGGATACATTCTGGTCTTCATCTATGAAGAAAACACTGGCCAAAGCCGCATTGATAATTTCCATGACTTGATTCTTTCCGTCTTTGACATACTGCGACGAACGAGTCGTCAGACGATGTGCCTCATCAACCAATATCGCTGGATATTCGTTCTTCTCGGCTCCTACAAACGAGGATGCTCCCTTGAAAAGATAATCTACACCAACTTCTTTGGAAAGCGATTTCAATTCCTTTGAGTAGATATCTCTGGGTGCAGAGGTCTTGGTGACATAGAGAGTGGGAATCTTGATATGGTTTCCAGTAAATTTATTTTCATACCCGCTCGTAAGCTCTGCCAACAGTTTCAGTGCTAGAACAGACTTTCCTGTACCAGGTCCACCTCTAACGATGAATACTCTCTTGATACGTTTACTAAATGAATCCCTAATGCCTTTCAAAAGCGTCTGGTATATTCCGACCTGTCTATCCATAGGTGCAAAGAAATCTTTCTCATGCAACACCCTTTTCAGAGACTTTTGGAGGGATGAGGATACAGTCAGCTTCCCGCTCTCAATCTTTTTAAGTGTAGCCTGAGAATCGGGTTTCGAAATGTGATCTCTGATGAAATCAGAGAAAGATTCCATATCTTCATAGTAAAAAACCTTAGCTTTCTTTGTATAGTAATCATATTGGGGATCATCTAGAACCTTAGACCCAGTTTCACGAGAAAAATTATACAAATAAGCACAAGGCGTCACCAAGACCTGCCCATCCACTACTTCACTGTTGAAATACCTAAGATAATTTGCATAACTCCAGGCCTGGTATGATGGATGTAATACATCACGACGATAGAAATCTGTATAGACCATCCCCTCGCTATCAGATGTTTTTACACCAGACGACCATCATTTAAGCTCGACGATTACTGCGGGGTTAACATTGTCCCTATTAAATCCAGTTAT
>CAMNNR010000064.1 GCA_946545675.1 uncultured Thermoplasmata archaeon
AGGCCAAGGCTTATAATGCGCATATTTATACGAGGGTCCAAGAACGGAAGATGTCTGCGGCTGTCGCAGGCTGTATGTTCAGTGAGTGATACAATGAACTCCAAATTCATCAATCTCGGTCTCTCCGAGGACATTGCAAAGGCAGTAGACGAGATGGGCTGGGAAGAACCTTCGCCCATCCAGGAGTCAGCCGTCCCCTACGGACTCAACGGTTACGATCTCATCGCACAGGCGCAGACCGGTACTGGAAAGACCGGTGCATTCGGTTCCATCATCCTCAGCAACATCGAGCCCGATATGCAGAAACCCTCCGCCATCGTCCTCACCCCCACCAGGGAACTTGCCGTACAGGTCTCCCAGGAACTCAACAAGATGGCCGCTTACACAGGCCACGTCTGTATCCCCATCTACGGAGGGGCGAGCATCGAGAAACAGATCAAACAGCTCGAGAAGGGCTGCGACATCGTCGCAGGAACCCCCGGACGCGTCAAGGATATGATCGAGCGCGGATACCTCGACCTCTCAGTCATCAAGATAGTCGTCATGGACGAATCCGACCGTATGCTGGATATGGGATTCATCGACGATATCGAATTCATCTTCAAATCCTGCCCCGAAGAGAGGCAGATGCTAATGTTCTCGGCCACCATGCCCGAGGACATCAAGAGGCTCGCCTCCGACTACATGAGAAAACCCAAGGAAGTCAACGTCTCCAAAGACGAGGTCGTCCTCGACCTCATCGACGCATACTACATCAGCGTCGGAAGGAGGAACAAATCCTGGGCACTCACCCGTATCATCGACCTCGACAATCCCAAGGCCCTCATCTTCTGTCAGACCATCAAGATGGTCGACACCCTCGAGCAGAGGCTGAAGGAGCACAACTACAAAGTGGAGGCGCTCCACGGAGACATGCCCCAGTCCAAGAGGGAGAAGGTCGTCAACGACTTCAAAGCAGACAAAGTGGACCTACTCATCGCCACCGATGTGGCCGCCAGGGGTCTGGACATCGACGACATCAGCTACGTCATCAACTACGACATGCCCGAGCAGATCGACACCTACATCCACAGGATCGGAAGGACCGGACGTGCAGGAAAGAGGGGTACCGCCGTATCCTTCGTCACCCGCGAGGAGGAATTCCTCGTCCGCGAATTCGAGCTCAGGACCGGCCTGCACATCGAGAAGAGAGATGTGCCAGAAGCCGAAGAGGGCACCAAGGACACCATCAGGAAGGTCGTGGACTACGAACAGCTCTCCGACCCCTTCGGAATGGTGAAGTTCAGGATCAACCTCGGAAAGAACGACGGTGTCGGAAAGGTCAAACTGGCCGACCACATCAACAAGTCAGGAAGGATCATGGACGCCGCCATCGGAAAGATCCAGATCGGTGACGATGAATCAATCGTCGAGGTCCACAAGGACTTCGGCAACCGTATGCTCATGGACGTTCCCAAACAGCGCTTCAAGGGCAAGAAAGTCGTCGTCAAGGTCGTCGACAACTGAAACTCAACCGGGGGAAACCCCGGGATCATCTTTTTCAGCGGACTATATCCGCCGTACTGAACTCCAATACCTTTCTCAGGTCATTGAAATCCATCTCGATCTGGATCCCCACCTTTCCCCCGCTCACATAGAATCTGGCACATTGTTCCGCGGAGGAATCCACGACGGTCCTCAGCTGCTTCCTCATACCCAGTGGGGAACAGCCCCCGTGGATGTATCCCGTGGTAGGCTGCAGCTCTTTGGAGGGGATCATCTGCACCGACTTCTCTCCCACTGCGGCAGCGGCTTTCTTCAGGTCGAGTTCCTTATCGGAGGGAACGACGAAAACGTAGTACCTCTCGGACTTACCCTGGGTCACCAGGGTCTTGAAGACCTCCTTCGGATCCTCCCCCAGGACCGAGGCCACATCGGTAGCGGCCACCGAACCGGTAGAGGTGTAATCGTGCACGGTGTATGGCACTTTCGCCCTGTCGAGTATCCTCATGGGGTTGGTCTTCTCCATGCAGCTGAATACTCCAAGGTCCTATTAGTATGATTTTGAAGCCGAAGGATTCTCCAGATATGAACTGGAGCAATGAGGGGGAAAATTGGTCAGCACTCACTATTAAAAATAATGAAGACCCTACAAGAAGGGTTTACTATGACCGCGCAGGGCTTCGACAGTGCAAAATACCTTGACCTCCAGACCAAAGCTATCATCGACCGCATGAAACAGTTCGGAGGGAAACTGTATCTTGAAGTCGGAGGGAAGATCTTCGACGATCTCCACGCCTCGAGGGTCCTGCCCGGTTTCCTCCCAGACAACAAGATCCGCATGCTCGCAACCATGAAAGACCGTATGGAAGCCATCGTGGTGGTCAACTGCAACGACATCCAGAAGAGCAAGGAGAGGGGAGACCTCGGTATCACCTACGACCTCGAATGTCTCCGCATGATCGACCAGTACCGCAGCTGGGGGATCAAGACAGGTAACGTCGTCCTGACCATGTACTCCGGCCAGCCCGCAGCGGACAAGTTCAGGGAGGTCCTGAAGGACATGGGAATCAATTCCTACCTGCACTTCCCCATCCACGGTTACCCTGACGACACCGACCTCGTGGTCAGCGACAACGGTTACGGCAAGAACGAATACGTCGTGACCACCATGCCCATCGTACTCGTCACCGCCCCCGGACCCGGCAGCGGGAAGATGGCTGTGGCACTGTCCCAGATATACAACGACAACAAGAAGGGAGTCCGTTCCGGATATGCGAAGTTCGAGACCTTCCCGGTATGGAACCTGCCCCTTAACCACCCAGTCAACCTTGCTTACGAAGCAGCCACGGTGGATCTCGAGGACATCAATCTCATCGACCCGTTCCACCTCGCCGCACACGGCGTGACCGCTGTGAACTACAACCGCGACGTGGAATCCTTCCCCGTCCTGAAATCCCTGTTCGAGAAGCTCTACGGCGAATCCCCCTACCAGTCCCCCACCGACATGGGCGTGAACCACGTCGGGTTCTGCATCGACAACGAGGAAGCGGTGAGGATCGCCTCCGAGAGGGAGATCGTGAGGAGGTACTTCCGCACCTACGTCGAAAAACTCTCCAACAAAGTGGGCGAGGGAGCTATCAAGAGGATCGATGCGGTGATGAAACAGTCCGGAGCCGACCCCAACAACTTCACACTCTACAGGACTGTCAGGGAAGCGGCCGCGGAGAACTCCAAAGCGATCGCAGGCATCGAACTGAAGGACGGGACCATCATCCTCGGTAAGAGGGGAAAGGACCTGACAGCAGTCTCGGCAGCCATCCTCAACGCACTCAAGAAGATCGGTGATATCGACAAGGAGGTGGACATCGTCCTCAGGGACATCATAAAACCCGTCCAGGACATGAGGACCGGCATACTCGGCAACGACAGCACCATGCTCCGTGCCGACGAGATGATGATCACACTCGCCATATCCGCATCCAAGGACGAACTCGCCAAGAAGGCCCTCGACCAGATCGGGGAACTCATCGGCTGCGACATCCACTGCTCGGTCACCCTGTACCCACAGGACATGTCGATCCTGAAGAAACTTGGCATGAACGTCACCTCGGAACCCGTTCCCCAGACCAAGTTAATGTACGTTCACTGAACGTCTCCGGCCCGGCGCATATAAGCCGAGGCCAGAGGCGTGACGATACGTTTATATGGCTTGACCCAATCATCCGTTTGCTATCGTGGTGGTAGTGTAGTTGGTTATCACTTAACCTTGCCAAGGTTAGAACTCGGGTTCGAATCCCGGCCACCGCACCATATTTCTCAAGCATTCGTTCCCTGACAGGGTTATCGCGTTTTTACCGGTTCACGACCCTGAAGTCACTTCCTTATACCGCGATGCCGATATCGGGAGCATTTGGAGGAAGTTTCCCAATGGCAGATAGACACGCACTTATGTTCCCCTTCACCGCGATAGTCGGTCAAGAACTGATGAAGAAGGCACTCATCCTGAACGTCATCGACCCCGGCATCGGCGGAGTCCTCGTCAAAGGGGAAAAGGGGACCGCGAAGTCCACCACCATCCGTGCTTTGGAACAGGTCCTCCCGCCGGTCACCCACATCAGGGACTGCCCGTTCCGCTGCGATCCCCGCCACCCGGAGAAGTACTGTCCGTACTGCACCGAGAAATACTCTGACGGAAAGGTCCCGGAGACAGAAACCTCTCCGATGAAGGTCGTGGAACTCCCCCTCAGCGCCACCGAGGACCGTGTGGCCGGCACACTCGACATCGAATCCGTCCTGCAGACAGGTAAGAAGAAGTTCGAACCGGGTATCCTGGCACAGGCCAACGGCAACATCCTCTACGTCGACGAGATCAACCTGTTGGAGGATTACATCGTGGACATGCTCCTCGACTCCGCGGCCATGGGTGTGAACTACGTGGAGAGGGAGGGGGTGTCCTTCACCCACCCTGCCAAGTTCGTGCTCGTGGGCTCCATGAACCCAGAGGAAGGCGACCTCCGCCCCCAGCTTCTCGATAGGTTCGGGATGTCGGTGGAGATCAAGGGCGAGAAGAATCTCGGCATGAGGACCGAGGTCGTCTCCAGAAGGCTGGAATTCGATCTCGACCCCTATGCGTTCACCGAGAAGTACAGGGCGGATACCGAGGAAATCAGGGAGAGGATCGTGAAGGCGAAATCCCTGATAAAGGACATCAGGACCGACAGGAAACTCATCGAAGCCGCCGCCTATCTCTCGGTATACTTCGGAATGGAAGGTCACAGGGCGGACATCACCATGATCCGTTCCGCCAGAGCCAACGCCGCCTATGCCGGCAGGACCGAGGTCACCAAGGATGACCTGGAGGAGATCGCTCCGCTGGTCCTCTCCCACAGGCTCAAGAAGAAACCGTTCGACAAGACGTCCGATTATGACATCCAGGACGTGCACAAATGTCTGGAAGACTTCTGAGGTATCCCTTCTCAGCGGTGATAGGCGAGCGCAACGCCAAGAGGGCACTACAATGCCTGCTAACGGACGACAGTCTCAACGGTGTCCTCATAAAAGGGCCGTCTGGTACTGCCAAGAGCGTGTTGGTCAGATCCATGGCCGGCCTCACCGATAAGGACATAGTGGACCTTCCCGCAGGCGCGGGCGACGAGGACATCTTCGGCGGGATCGATTTCGAGACGGCCGTGAAAGACGGTGTCACCCAATTGAAGGGCGGGATCCTGCAGCGTGCCCACGGGAACATCCTCTGCATCGACAACATTAACCTTCTTGACCCCAAGACGCTCAACACAGTCACAGAATGTATCAGCACACATACCGTGAAGATCGAGAGAGACGGCATATCAGCCGAATACCCCTGCGACACCACTGTGGTCGCCACCATGGATCCGGCAGAACGTGAGCTCCCGGAGTCCATCGCAGACCGCTTCGACATCTGCGTGCTCATAGTGCCCGATACCGAAATCAGGACCCGCAGCGATGTGATAGAGCAGGACCTGGAATTCAGGGAGGACCCTGATGCGTTCTGTGCCAGGTTCAGGGATGAAGATGAGGGGGTCAGGAAGAATATCGAAAGAGCCAGAGCCTCTGTTCCCAGCATAAAGATCACCCGCAGGGACATCAACGACATAGTGCTGATATGCAACAAGCTGCACGCCGTAGGGCATCGCGGGGACATCGCCTGTGCCCGTACTGCGAGGGCACTTGCCGCCCTTGACGGCGGTGAATACATCACGGAGGAGAACATCAAGGAAGCTTCGGTCCTCTGCCTCCTCCATCGCAGGAAACCCAAGACGATCTTCAACGAGAAGGCCGATGTGTTCATCCACAGCACCGACGCGGAAGGCCACGAAAGGGATGAGGAACCGGAGATCTCCAACAGGGAGATTGCCGAACTGGCCAGGATGTCGAGGGAACAGGACAAGATCGACCAGGAGATTCAGGACATAGTCGATTCGGTGGAAGTTTCCACGACAGAGGGAAGTGATCTCCAGCCGAAGGAAATCGAGGCGATAGATGCCGAGGAAGAGAGCATCGATTCCGAACGCGGCGAGATCCCCGATGTCGATATCGTCACCGCCATGCTCAGGGACGTCCGCACCGACCTCGCCGAGATCGACAGGATAGAGATGATCCATCTGAACAAGGTTGTCGGTCACATCCCCCGCGCCGCACTCAGCAGCGACCGTAACGGGAGGGCCTCCGGGTACCGCATCCCTGAGGGAAAGACCAAAGATCCAGCACTCGGCCCCACCATCCGTGCGGCATCCCCATACCAGAAGATCAGGAAGCCCAACGGCCTCAGTATCGTCATAGAGCCGTCAGACATAAGGGAGAACATCCGCACGAAGGCGAGCTCCTGCTCGTTCATGTTCGGTCTGGATGTCAGCGGCTCGCTCTCCGACACCGGACGTCTCGATGAGGCGATAAAGGCGGTCAGGGCGATGCTGGAGGACGGTTACGTCAGACGCGACAAGGTCGGACTCATAACCTTCGGACAGAGGCTGGTCAATCTGGCGGTACCGCTGACCAGGAACGTGGAGGCGGTGTTCGATGCCATCGAGAAGACGGAGACCGGCGGTTCCACACCTCTGGGACGTGCGCTGCTCACCCTGAACAAATACATGAACAACTATGTCAGGAAGAACCCTGACGAGCAGTGCTACATCATCCTCATCACCGACGGCGAGGCCGATACCGCGGTCACCGAGGGTTTCGATGCCATCATGGAACTGAGGAGGATCTGTGCTACCATCAAGATCCCCAACACCGAATGGATAATCATCGACAACGGTGCCCGTACCCGCCGTGTGAATTACGCTTTGAAACTCGCCAACTATCTCGGCGGCAGATGCATAGACATTCGCGAATTGGTAGGGTAACCCGTATCTGACAAATAGGATAGTCTCTGTCTGATACTGTGCCGATTCACCGTCGCCGGTGACCGGCTATTCCGTCCCTCAGCTGTGGGACCGGGATGGCTGGTCCATCCCGTTTAACTTAGAGAGGGCTCTGCGAAGTATGTTCTTCGCAGCATTCACGTCCCTGTCTGCGATGAAACCGCAGAAGGGGCATGAATGCACCCTGTCCCCGAGTCTTTTCTTCACGATGCTTCCGCATTGCGAACATAGCTGAGACGTATCCTTGGGATTC
>CAMNNR010000065.1 GCA_946545675.1 uncultured Thermoplasmata archaeon
CGCCACCAGGGGAGGAGCCATCGGGCACATCTCCCCCGAGGCATACGAGCGCGGGCCCATCGCAGCTCTGCAGGACGGGGACATCATCGACATCGATATCCCCAACAGGTCTCTCAACGTCAGGCTCTCCGACGACGAACTCAAAGCGCGTCTCGAGAAGGTCAAGATCGTCGAGAAGCCTGCCACCGGTGTGCAGGGTAAATACAGGAAGCTCGTCTCCAACGGTGTGAGCGGCGCTTACCTGGGCTGAAACCATAACATGGCAGTCCGGAAGTGCTGCCACTTTCCTTTAATTCAATCTTTGGCGACCGCGTTCTCGGCATCGATGGCCATCTGCATGACCACCTTGCAGAGTTCTTCCGCCATGTCGGGGTCGACGCCGTATTCCTCGGCAAGCTGTCTGTATCTTTCGATGACACGCTTCTCCTGGTCCTTGTCGTGGACTGCCAGACCGTGCTCGGCCTTGTATTCCCCTATGCATGTGGCAAGGTCGGTCCTGTGTCTCAGGAGCTCGAAGATCTGCCTGTCGAACTCGGCAATCTGTTCGCGTTTGGATGACAGGTAATCTCCGTTCATAGGCCCCTCTCCATCTGGTCGGCAAGCACGAGGGCTGCGACAGCTTCCACCACGGATACGGCCCTGGGCGCTATGCACGGGTCGTGTCTCCCTTTGATCTCCAATTCCGCATTCTGGCACGTCTTCAGGTTGACAGTCTCCTGCTTCGCACCGATGGAAGGTGTAGGTTTGAATGCCGCACGGAAGACCACGGGTGCACCGTCTGCCATTCCTCCGACGATCCCGCCCATGTTGTTGGTCTTGGTGACTATCTTTCCATCGCTGTCGAATCTGTACGCATCGTTGGATTCCGATCCGCGCATGCGGGTGATTCCGAATCCTTTGCCGAATTCCACACCTTTACAGGCAGGGATTGCGAACACCGCCCTGGCGAGTTCGGCATCGAGTGCCTCGTACCATATCCCGCCGAATCCAATCGGGAGGCCGGTGACGATGCATTCAACCACACCGCCGACGCTGTCCGCATCCTTCCTGGCGGCCAGGATGCACTCGCTCATGGCGGAATCGAGTTCCTCCGTGCACGCCCTCGTGGGTAGTTTCCTGGAGTTGCGGGCATCGGTCATTCCTCTGTCCTCAGTATCTTCCACATCGCCGATGGACCTGCAGAACGCCCCAATCTGGATGCCTTCAGCTTCCAGTAGTTTCCTGGCTATGCTTCCGGCAGCGACGATGGCAGCGGTGAGCCTTCCCGAGAACTGACCTCCTCCGGTGATGTCGAATTTGGGCAGGTCGAGCAAAGCGGGCAGGTCCGCATGTCCCGGCCTGGGGGTCTCGATGAACGGTAGATATTTTGAATCGTCCACGTTGCCGTTGTCGATCTCGATGATGATCGGATTGCCGTCGGCTTTGCCATCGGTGATCCCGCATACGATGCGGGGAAGATCCTTCTCCACCCTATCAGTACCAATCCCTTTGGAGGGCCTGCGCAGTGCGAGTTCGGCGGCCATGGCATCCAGATCGATGGGGGTACCCTGCGGTACGCCTTCGAGGATGCACCCGACACAGGGGGCGTGGCTTTTTCCGAAAAGCGAGAATCTTAGTTTCTTTCCAAGGGTGTACATCTGCGGCCTCCGATTGGTACAGTAGCTGTATGCCATAGGTAAATCTGGGACACTATTTTAGATGTGTGCAGGTCAGACCCAGCACATATAATTGTTTGTTAGTCGTTATCCTATGTATCATGCTCTCTGACATGTTCCGCGACAAGGAGGAAACCGGCAGATATCTGTTGGCTGTCGTCCGCATATTGCTGGGCTGGATAATGCTCTGGCCGTTCTTCGACAAGTTATTCGGTCTAGGATTCGCCACCCCTTCGGGTTCCGGATATGTGGAAGGGGGTTCTCCTTCATCTTTCGTCACCTGGGTGACAAAAGGTCTTTTCTCAGGATTCTACGAGTCGATCGCGGGGAATGCGATAATCGATGTTATTTTTCTCCTGGCACTCCTGATATTGGGTCTGACCCTGATACTGGGATTCGCCTCGAAACTCACCACTTTCGGTATGGCCGCCTTCCTTCTGGTAATGTACACGCTCGTCGTGCCACCCACAGACAATCCTGTGGTGGATGACCACATCATCATGGCGGTGGCGATGCTGGCAGTCTATTTCCTCGGCGGTTTCGATAAGCTATCCATAAACGGCTGGTGGAAGGAGACCGCACTGGTGAAGATGCTCCCTATCCTGGGATGATCTCCCCCATCAGGTTAGCCTCTGTCTCATATGGTATGCTGGGCCAGAGGCATGGGTGCTGCCCTGTTTAGAAAGGTTTATATCCATTCCTTTAATGGAGGGAAATAACGGGCTGGTAGATCAGCTGGAAGATCGCTTGCTTTGCAAGCAAGAAGTCGCGCGTTCAAATCGCGCCCAGTCCACTCATTTTTGAATTCTAATCGGATGGACGGGAGTCTTTCGTCCGTCATGCGGACAGTGCCAGATATTCTCTGATGATGAATTTAGGTAAAATGTACCGGGGCCGAAGCCCCGTAATGAAGTTCAGTCGAATTTTCCGACTACGGCTTTGATACGTTTCACACCTGCGGCCACGTTCTCCTGTTTCTGGATCTTGAATCCCTGGAGCTGACCGGTGTGTTCCACGTGGGGGCCTCCGCAGATCTCGCAGGAGACGTCTCCCATGGTGTAGACCTTGACCCTCTCGCCGTACTTGTTGTCGAACACTCCGATGGCGTTCCTGGCTCTTGCCTCATCGAGGGTCATCTCCTCGCAGACGACGGGGATGTCGGCCTTGATCGCATCGTTGACGTATTTCTCCACGGCAGCGACTTCCTCAGGGGTGAGCTTCCTGTCGAGGTTGAAGTCGAACCTGAGCCTCTCGGGGGTGATGTTGCTGCCCTTCTGGCGGATGTCCTCGCTGACGAGCTTCCTGAGGGCTGCGTTGAGCAGGTGGGTTGCAGTGTGGAGTTTGGTGGTCTCCTCGCTGTGGTCGGCCAGTCCTCCCTTGAAGGTCTGGTTGGTGTCCAGCCTGGAGGTCTCCTGGTGCTGCTTGAACCTGTTGTTGAAGTCCTCGACATCGACCTGGAATCCCTGCTCCTCAGCGAGTTCCTTGGTGAGTTCGATGGGGAATCCGAAGGTGTCGAAGAGCTGGAAGACCTTCTCCCCGTTCAGCACCTTGGAGTCGCCGTTGGCGGCGATCATCTCGTCGAACCTCCTCATTCCCTTCCTGAGGTTCTTGTGGAACTTCTCCTCCTCGGCGGTGATGGTATCGTAGATGTTCTGCTCATTCTCCTTGAGTTCGGGATAGGCGGTGGAGTACTCGTCGACGACGACCTTGGAGATCTCCTTCATGCGCACGCCGTCGATACCGAGGGTGGACATGTACCTGCTGGCTCTTCTGATGAGACGCCTGAGGATGTAACCCGCACCCATCTTGTGGGGGACCACTCCGTCCGCGATGAGGAAGGTGGAGGCCCTGATGTGGTCGGAGACGACCCTGAAGGCTTTCTTGTCATCCTCGTACTTCTTCCCGGACATCTCTTCGAGTTTCCCGATGATTCCGGTGAAGAGGGGGGTCTCGTAGACGGTCTCGGTCCCGCAGAGCACGCGGAGCGCCCTCTCAAGACCCATTCCGGTGTCGACGTTCTTCTGTTTCAGAGGGGTGAACTTCCCGTCCTTGTCCTTGAAGTACTGCATGAAGACGTTGTTCCAGATCTCGGTGTAGTAGCCGCAGTGGCAACCGGGCCTGCACTCGGGACCGCAGGGTTTCTTGGTCTTGTCGATGAAGAATATCTCTGTGTCGGGTCCGCAGGGTCCGGTCTGTCCAGCGGGGCCCCACCAGTTGTCCTCCTTGGGAAGGAAGAAGACGTGGTCCTTGTAGATTCCCTGCTCGATCCAGAGCTGTGCGGTCTCCTCGTCCCTGGGGGCATCCTCGTCGCCGGCGAATGCGGTGACTGCTAGCTCATCAGGTCCCAGATGGAGGACGTTCTGCAGGAGTTCGTAGCTCCATGCGATGGATTCTTTCTTGAAGTAGTCACCGAGGGACCAGTTGCCGAGCATCTCGAAGAAGGTGAGGTGGCTCGCATCCCCGACATCCTCGATGTCTCCGGTCCTCACGCATTTCTGGAAGTCCGTGAGCCTGGTTCCGGCAGGGTGTTTCTCTCCGAGGAGGTAGGGCACCAGCGGGTGCATACCTGCGGTCGTGAAGAGGACGGTGGGGTCGTTCTCCGGGATGAGGGAGGCGGACCTGATCTGTGCGTGTCCTTTGGATTTGAAGAAGTTGATGTATGCGTCTCTGAGTTCCTGAGCTTCCATGATGATGCTCTCCAATGAATCTGGGATATCCTCATCCCATATATACGATTGAGGTCGTGCGCGCGTATATAAGGGCAGAGCGTCACGCGAATACCATGTCCGATATGGTATCGGGCGTATAATCGGTTCAGGTGGGATTCACATCAGGGAAGAGACCGCTTCTCTCACAGTGCCTTTGAACACCTTGGTGGTCTTGCCGCGGCTGCTGATGATGCTCATCGGCAGATCTCCGATCTCCTTCACGACGATTATGTCGCAGTCATCCAGGAGGTTGACGACCGCTTCGATGTGGTCGCGATGCGATTTCCCCACGGTCTCGGAATCCAGATCCTTGGGGTTGACTTTGCGGAGCATCCTAATCTGTCCTTCCTCCACCCTGTAGACGAGGAACCTGCCGGCGTTACCGAATCCCGCATCCACCATCTCCCCTCCGTCACTGGCGACAGCGACCGTGAACCTCTTCCCGAGGTTGAAAGCGACCATGTTCGGGCCCTGTTCCACCGGCCCGCAGCCGTCGCCACGGCCGAAACCGCAGCCTGCGAATTCGGCGGAGCGGTCTTCGTTCAGGAGACCGATGGCATCGGCACGGCATTGCTTGCAGTGGCGCATCATGCGGGCGTCGAGGGAGCATCTGTCCATGAGTGCCTTCCTCTCAGCGGGAGTGGGGCCTGACCTGTTCTCGAACGCAGTGCCAGGCACAGGAATCAGGGGCAGGATGTTCACTATGTACGCACCAAGGGATTTGACCTTCTTCACAAGGTCGGGGATGGTGTCGGTGTTGATTCCGGGAATCATCACGATGTTGGTCTTCACGAGCATACCTTTGGAAGCGCACAGCTCGATGCCTTTGAGCTGATTGTTCAAGAGTATCTCCGCACCTTCCTTCCCGGTGTATCTCTTCCCGTTCCAGAGCACGGAATGATAGACCTCCGCACCCACTTCCGGACGTTCTGCGTTGATGGTAACGGTGACGAACCTCACTCCGAGATCGAACAGACGGTCGACGTTCTCTGGCAATGCAAGACCATTGGTGGAGATGCATGGGGTTAGGTCGGGGAACCTCTCCTTCAGAAGTGCCAGCGTGTCGAATGTCTCCTCGTTCGCAAGAGGGTCTCCGGGACCTGCGATACCGATGACCTTGAGATTGGGGATCTTCTCTTTCACGAAGGCGACCTTTTCTGCCGCCTGTTCGGGGGTGAGTACCTCGCTTGTGACTCCGGGACGGGATTCGTTGCTGCAGTCGTATTTTCTGTTGCAGTAGTTGCATTGGATGTTGCATTTGGGAGCTACTGGCAGGTGCATGCGGGCATACTTGCGGTGGGCCTCCTCGTTGTAGCAGGGGTGGGTAGCGAGTACGTCCTTCAGAATCTCTTCAGGGGTCACGCCTGATGCATTATTCACCGAGGATAAAAGGATAGGGTGTCAGTCCAGCGTTATTAGGCGCATGCCGCCGCAATAGAAGGAGTCAGTCCTTTTCTTGATCTCCTCCCATTCCTCGTCGCTCTTGTAGATGTTCCGGCGGATTAGTTCCACGCATCCTCTGGCGGCGGTGTTGCACGAGGCCATGATGTTCGTGATGTCGAATCTGTTGTGTTTCATCATGGTGTGTATTATGCGGGGCCCCGAACACTCGCACATGAGGTCGATACAGTGGTCAGTAAGGTCGGGGTCGAACACCATCGCGCGGTAGTCTGGGTTCCTGCGTAGGAATATGCACATGGGTTCGCCCGCGGGAGGGAGCGGCCATTGAGGCAGCTTGATCTGTGAGGGCAGCATGTCGACCTGCAGGATCAGATCGAAAATACAGTCGTCCGCTAGGTCCGATATCGCGGGATAGTGGGAGTAGAATGTGCTCCTGCTCACGCTTGCTTTCTTGCAGAGCTGGGATACGGTGATGTCGGCGTAGCGGGTGTCGATGATGACATCGAGGAAGGCTTTCTTTAGAGCGTTGCGTTTGAGGTTGTAGCGGGGGTCGTACTCCCTCTCGGCTTCGCTGATGTCATCTATCCCCCGGATGGCGAATATTTTGCTGGCATATTCCGGATCGGCAGGTTCGGTATTCTCGTAGCTTACGATCTTCTGTATTATCTCGCGGTCTGAACCATAACAGCAGTGGGGGCATGCGGGACAGGCATAGCCCTCCTTTTTGTATCTGCACTCGTCTAGGTGTTTTTCGGATCTCTTGAGCAGGGCCCTGCACTCTTCGCAGAGAACCTTGCCTCCGTGGTTGTTCAGGCAGTAGTACTTGACCATCCGGTAGGTCATCTCCTTCTTGAAAGGAGTGTAGTCAGTCATCGTACCTATACAGGCACCAGATAAGAAAATGGTTTCTTTCTAGGTAGGTATGATGAATCCAATGTGATTCCAAAATGTACACCTTTTCGGTTTTGTGTTCGATAGCTGTCCTTTGAAAAAGTATGTTTTATATACTGTATTTCTTAAGAAATAGAACATTGGATTAATTACCCAATGTGATAGAATGGACCAGAAAATCATCGCCATTATTGCGGTCGTCGTGATCGCGGCGGTCGGAGTTTCGGCCGCATACGTGCTTACCGCAGACAACGGGAGCAAAACCAACAGCAATACAGACAACACGGGGACCGCTACCGTCATCACCGACAGTGCCAGCAGAGAGGTCACCGTGCCTGACAACCTCGACAACGGAATCGTCGGCGTGCTGTGTTCCGTCCTCAAGGTCCTCTCGTACTTCGATGCCCACGAGAAAGTCACCG
>CAMNNR010000066.1 GCA_946545675.1 uncultured Thermoplasmata archaeon
TCTCTTCGGCCTTGAGGGGTTTGTTGTCGTCTTCGAGGAGCGAGGTCTGCACCATGATATCAATCAGATAATGCTGACAGAGATAAAGACATGTTCGATGAAAATGATTGGTGCAAGGGACGAGATTCGAACTCGCGGACCGCTATGGATTAGACCCTGAATCTAACGTCGTTGGCCAGGCTTGACTACCCTTGCAGTTAATGCCCCAATCAACTAATAGTATAAAAAAACGGCGAATTCGAAAACCGCCACCGACTTCGATATCTCAAGGCGGAAAAGTGTAGAAGTTGGGCCCGAAGGCCCGTATTGAAATGAATGCTTGATGCAATCAGGCTTTCATGATTTTGAGCCAACCGTTGCTGCGGTAGACTGCGAGTCCCCTCTTCTTGAGGTACTCGTCGAACTCTTCCCAGCTGATAACAACGAGCCTGTCGTTGGTTCCCTTGGTGAACTGGATTCCATCGGTGGTGTCGCGGACACGGCCTGCTTTCAGACCCTTCTTCGCTGCGATCGCCTTTACTTCCTCGATGTCTTTACATTTATCCATTGCCATTATTTATCCCCCAGCATATAGCTGAATGAAAATGTATTTGCAAGGTGAGTATTTAGTATTTTTTGAAATTAATAGTAGCCAGACATTGAAAAATCATAATTCTATGTAAAAATAGTATCATCCAATAGCTAATTATCAAATCCAATCCAAAAATATTAGCCAGATGATTTAGATAAATTGCTAAAACATCGGATTATAGGTTCAACTCATCTTAACGACGGTAGAATAAATATTGCCCGTCAAACTTTTATTAGGGGGAACGCTCATCTAAGGATATGGACCGGCATCCTAAACATTCTCTCGAATCGAGCGATTCACAGGAGATGTCTCCCGAGATCGCAACGAGCGCAGGAATAAAATTCGGAAAGAAGTACAAGACCGTCGCAGTCTTCAGGGATGCCGACCCCAGCAGCAGGATGATCTCCGACGCACTCATCTCCGGCCTCCTGGCGGAGGGTGTCTCCGTCACGGACGGAGGGTTACTCTGCCTCCCGGCCGCACACGCTGCATTCTCATCCTCTTACGATTGCCTCATGTCCGTGGGGAATCCCGATCGTGACGGGGTCATAAGCGGCATCAGGGTATACCACAACGACGGCAGTCCGTTCGATTCAGACGAGATGTACGAGGTCCTCAAGGAGGAAGAGGACGAGCTCCCTTACTACCGCGGCGTCACCGAGATTTCTCACGTGACCGATGCCAACGAGAAGTACATCGAGATCCTGAAGTCGACCGGCGTCACTTCGCAAAGCTACGTGATCCTCGACTGCGGATGCGGAAGCACATCCAACATCGCGCCTCAGGCGATGGTGGAAATCGGCGCGGAAGTCGTTGCTTTCAACGCCCATCCTATGAACGGTCAACCCGTACGTTCCCCCAGTCTGAACAAGACGAACCTCATGAACATCTCCAACTTCGTCAACGCGAGTATCGGAAGCATAGGAATCGCATTCAACGGTGACGGTTCCCGTCTGGCACTTATGGACGAGAACGGAAAATACGTTCCCGGGGACAGACTCCTCGCGCTGCTTCTGATGTACTTCGAACCCGATGTGGCAGTGGTGCCCTTCGATTCCCCCTCGGTTGTCGAAGATGCCTTCAAGAACCCTCTCGGACTCAGGAACGTGAGCAGAGAGGAGGGCACCGAAAGGAGACTCATCCGCACCAAGAACGACATCAACTCCGTCATCGAGGCGATGAAGGAGAACAACGCTGACTTCGGTGCGCTCAACGACGGTACCTTCATCTTCCCCCGCATCGGCTACTGTCCCGATGCCATCTATGCGGCGGCGGTGATCAGCGAGCTCTCCGGTAAGAGGAGCATACGCAATGTCCTCGACAGCATCCCCATCTACTCCAACAGGACGGTCAGGATCGACTTCGACGGGAACATGAAGATGTTCGCCAACAAACTGAGCGAGAAGATCAAGGAGTACGACATCCTCGAGGTCAGTACCTCCGGGGACGCCTGGAAGATGATCCTCAAGAAAGGCAGTTACATCATCAAACAGAGCGAGATGGATCCCAAGAAACTCATCATCTTCGCCGAGTCCTCCGATATAGTATACCTCATCACCATGCTAGAACAGGCGAAAGACATCGTGAAATTCTGCATCTGAGGTCAGTCGACCTCGGAACCGTCGCCGTACAGAAGGGGCAGGGCTATCTCGTTGCCGTTGGAGTCGTATACCCTCCAGCTCCTGCGGTCGTAGGGCTGACATGTTATGAAGTGGATTCCCCCCATATGCCTGAACGTGTCGAGGTCCTCCTCTGACGCCTCCGCCGAGAAACCGGGATGGGAATGGGCGGAACCGGATCTCTCGAAATCGATGGGATCCATCCAGTCCATGATCACGCTATGGGAATCGCCGTAGATCGTCCCCGGCAGCATGACGATCTCGTCGATGATGCCCTCATGCACCCTATGCAGGCAGATGAACTCGTCCGGATAGGTGGACTTGGCACACTCATTGAGTCCGTCGATGAAATCGACGCTGACCCCTTTCACCTTCATATCGCATTCACCAGTTTCTCCCTGAAACGGGAGTAGAAGTCCTTGTCGAACCTTACGAAGCGCACTTTCTTGGAAGATTTGGAGAACTCGATGCGTGTTCCGCCCTCGATGGCGTACTCCTCCTGTCCGTCGATGACCAGCATGCAACCCCTGTCCATGACGCACTCCACCGTGATCTTCGAAGATGAAGGCACCACGAACGGACGGGATGCGAACTTGTAAGCTGCCATGGGGACGATGACCAGCGCATCCACGCTGGGATCGAGGATCGGTGCACCGAGACTCATCGCGTAACAGGTGGAACCAGTCGGTGTGGATATGATGATGCCGTCCGCCCTGACCTCCGTAGCAAGATTACCGTCCACGTAGACCTTGAAATGCCTGATCTTCCCGATCGTGTCGGTGTGAATGACCGCTTCGTTCACGGCGGGATCGATGGTCATGCCGTCGATGAAGGTGTCGAGCTTGAACCTCTCGTCCACGGTGTAATCCCCTGCACGGATGCGGGATATGCCTTCCTCGATGTCAGCGAGGTCCATCTCCGCCAGGAAACCGACCGCCCCTCCGTTAATCCCGGCAAGGGTGGCCTTGTTGTGGATGGCGGTACGGAGTATCGTCCCGTCGCCGCCGATGGTGAACATGATATCGACGTCCATATCGTCCACGGGCACCCCTTTCCTACCGAGTTTCTCCGCTGCCACGGTATCGAGGACGACGTCCTCGCCTTCAAGGGCCTTCATGACCCTTGCCGCATGGGTCTCGACGTCCTTCACGCCGGGATGCACGAGAAGTCCGAAGCGGGGGCGGGGCCTCACGAAAGGCTTGCCCTTGACGACATAGTCGAAAAGGTCGGGACTGTTGCATGCGAGGAAGTTGGAGCGGGCATCGAGGTCGAACGGCATGTCGAATTCCCTGCCGTCCAAATCGTAGATGTATCCACCTGCCTCCTTGAGAAGGAGGTAACTCGCGGCGATGTCCACGACCCTGATCCCCCTGGTGTGCACCTCGGAATTCATGTAGAACCCGTCGGCCTGGCCCTCGGCCACCAATGCCATCTCGATGGATGCGCATCCGTAAGACCTTGACGAGGGCAGCCTCTTGATGAGATTGAACGTCGTGGGACAGGAACTGTTGCCCACGTAAACCATCATGAACAGGTTCTTGGGATCCAGTCTGCGGACCTTCACCTGCTTGCCGTTCTTGAATGTGCCAGCACCTTTGATTGCCCACATGCTGTCACCGGTGGTCAGGTTGCGGAGGTAGGCAGTGTGGATATCGGATAGGCTGCTCTTACCCACAGCCATGGAGATTGTGTAGAGCGGTACCCCTGCGATACAGTTGGAGGTACCGTCTATGGGATCCAGGACCAATATGTCATCGTAACCGTTGTCCACGTACCCGATCTCCTCGCTGAGGACATTGAGCGGGATGTTGTTGCGGACCAGGTAGTCAAGCACTGTGTTCTCTGCGATCTTGTCCACCTCGGAAGTGGGCGTACCGTCTGCACCCATCTCGATGTCTACCCCTCTCTCCTCGAGGGTGGGTATGAGGTCCACGGCCTTCTTCACCGCATCCGCGATGGCGGCCAAGGTTTCAATCAGAGAATCCATACGGCACTATCGGATATGCACGTCTTAATTGTTTGCTGAAAGCAGGGCTTATGAACGAGGACGGACTGTACCACTCATGGAACCACTCGAATTCTCCGACGGCACTGTTTTCACCGAGAGGAGGAGACTCTACACTGCATCCGCCGCACCCGGGACCCGTACCTACGGGGAGCGCCTCATGGCGATCGGGGGAACGGAATACCGCGAGTGGGACCCGAGGAGGAGCAAACTGGCGGCTTATCTCGCCAACAGCGGAAAGGTCCTGCCCATCAGGAAAGACAGCAACGTCCTGTATCTGGGAGCGTCGAGCGGCACTACCCCGTCACATGTATCGGACATAGCCAGCGGAGGAAAAGTCTACTGTGTGGAATTCGCTCCCCGCATGTTCAGGGAACTGGTGGTGAACTGCAAACCCCGTCCCAACATGATGCCCATACTCGCCGACGCCACCAAACCGTCGGAATACGAATTCATGGTCTCCGGCGTGGACGTGGTCTACCAGGACGTCGCCCAGAAGAACCAGGCGGATATCCTGGCGGACAACATGGAGAAGTTCGGGGCGAGGTACGGCATGGTCGCGGTCAAGGCCAGGTCCGAGGACGTCTCCGAGAATCCCAAGACCATCTTCAAGAAGGCCGAGAGCCGCCTGAAGGAGAGGGGATTCAGAATCCTGGACACACTTAGCCTCGAACCCTACGAGGATTCCCACGAGATGATCGTGGTGGAGAGGACATGAACCCTGACGATACTGACAGCAGCGTATATGCGGTGGCCTTCGAGGACGGGAAGTTCCTGATGGTCTACAACTCCAAACGCAGGGGTTGGGAGATGCCCGGCGGACACATACGCATCGGCGAAAGCCCCGAAGAAGCGGCCGTCAGGGAGTTCCGCGAGGAAGCGGGATATGACGTCACCATCGTATCAATCCGCGATCTGGGTCATTGTTATGTCTGCGCCGCGAGACTGGGCGAGAAGACATCGCCCGATGCCGAGATGAATGCTCGCCTTTTCGACACGCTCCCCGACGAACTCGCCTTCGAACGCGAGGAATACGAGGACACGGTGCCTTGGTCGAAACACGAAATATACGGCTAAGTGCACATTCCGCTCCCTTTAGATTTATATACCCCTTATTAATAAGGAGGTTCAGCCTCGCCGCCTATAATGGAGTGAACATTATGGCAAGAATGCACACAAGAAGAAAGGGAAAAGCTTGCAGCAAGCGTCCCATGGTAACCGAAAACCCTGCGTGGGTCCCCCTCAACGCCACCGAAATCGAGGACCTCGTAGAGAAGTTTACCAAAGAGGGTGTCAGCTCCGCAATGATCGGAATGATCCTCAGGGACCAGTACGCAGTTCCTAACGTAAAGCTCGCAACCGGCAAGACCGTCACCGAGATCCAGGCCGCAAGGGGAGTCAAAGCAGACCTTCCCGCAGACCTCTCTCAGCTCATGGTCCGCGCCATCAACCTGAACACCCACCTCAAGGCAAACCCCAAGGACATCTCCAACAAGAGGGGTCTCGCCAACATCGAGGCAAAGATCAGGCGTCTCGAGCGCTACTACAAGGACAACGGAGTACTTCCCACTACTTGGAAATACTCTCTCGCTAACGCAGAACTGATGCTTAAGTGAGAGCTATGGACGATTCCGTCCTTCCTTCCAAACTACTTACCAACCTTTCAACGGCTGCGGAGATTATCCGCAGCCACGATTTTATCCACGTTTATTCTCACTACGACACCGACGGCCTGACTGCCGCATCCATCGTCGCCAAAGCGCTCATACGCGAGAACAAGGAATTCAGCATCACCATCTTCAATTCTCTTGGGGAGAACGAGATGGAGACCATCGAGAACACCAAGAGCGAATGCGTGCTGGTGACCGACCTCGGTGCTTCCTACATAAAGAGGTTCGACGCCATGTCCTGCGATGTGGTCGTCCTGGACCATCACACCGTGGGGGACCTGGCAGAGAGGATCTGTTACGCCAATCCCCACCTTTACGGCATCGACGGGATGACATCCGGCTGCGGAGCCAGTATGGCCTTCCTGTTCGCCATCACCCTCGACGAAAAGAACTGGGACCTTGCCCCTCTGGCAGTCACCGGTTTGGTAGGCGACAGACAGCACCTCAACGGCATCAGCGGGATCAACACATACATCTGCGACGGTGCCGTGGAGAGAGGACTCATCAAGGTCCTCCCAGGATCCTTCATCCCCGTGGGCAACCTGTCCACCGAGCTCTACATGAGCACTGACCCGTTCATCAAAGGGGTCAGCGGCGATTCCAAGGGCACCGCGGAATTCCTGGAATCTGCCGGGATCACTCCCGACCGCGATTACAACAGCCTCAGCGAGGAGGAGTCACTCAAACTCTCCTCCATGATCGCGGTGAAACTCATAGAGCAGGGTGTGACCCGCGACAAGCTCGAAGAATGCATCAGGACCAGGTACTACCTGCCTCAGTGGGGCACCGACGCCGAGACGCTTTCCTCTGTCATCAACGCCTGCGGCCGTCAGCACTACGAGGGCCTCGGCATCGCAGTCGGACTGGGTGACGATAAAGCCCTTGAAGAGGCCAAATACATCGATTCCCAATCACGCAAAGAGGTCATGGAAGGCGTGTGTGACATCGTCGACGACTATCAGATCACGGAGCTCGAGAACATCCAATGGTTCGACAGTTCCGAATCCGGATTCACTGGGATGATATGCGGAATCGTCATGAGTTACATCGGCAACCCTGACAAACCCTGCATCGGCATCAACTGTTCGGAGCCTACAGCCAAGGTCTCCTCCAGGGCGACCTTCCCGCTCCTCGACAAGGGAGTGGACCTCGCGGATGCCATGAAGCGCGGGTGCGCAGCGGCTGGGGGAGAGGGCGGGGGCC
>CAMNNR010000067.1 GCA_946545675.1 uncultured Thermoplasmata archaeon
ACTTGGTGATGTTGCTGGTGAGGACACCGTTCTCGCACCTCATCCAGGTGAGTCCGCCCAGTCCGACCTTCTTGGCGTACTGGATGTAGCGGTCCACTTCGTTCCTTCCGACCTCCCCGTACTCCTTCTTCACGCAGATACCGGCGACGATACCGCCCTCAGAGAGGATGCTCTGGAAGATCTTGTAGGGGACGTCCTTCACCACTTCGGTGAGTTTGACCCATTCGAGGCCGTACCTCATGTCAGGCTTGTCGGAACCGAAGCGCTCCATTGCGTCGCGGTAACCGATGTGGGGGAAGGGAGTCTTGAGCTCGGTGCCGTAGAGGCCCTTCCAGATGTATGCGACCATACCCTCGATCATGTCCTGGATGTCCTTGCTGTCCACGAAGGACATCTCCATGTCGAGCTGGGTGAACTCAGGCTGCCTGTCCTTACGGGAGTCCTCGTCACGGAAGCACCTTGCGACCTGATAATAACGGTCCATTCCGCCGACCATCAGCATCTGTTTGAACTGCTGGGGAGACTGAGGAAGGGCGTAGAATGTTCCGGGGTGGACACGGGAGGGGATGATGTAGTCCCTTGCACCCTCAGGGGTAGACCTTCCGAGCATGGGGGTCTCGATCTCCAGGAATCCCTGTCCCTCGAGGTAGACCCTTGCGAGATGGACGAGCTTGCTCCTGAACTGCATGCTCTTGATCATCTCGGTCCTCCTGAGGTCAAGATACCTGTATTTCATCCTGGTATCCTCGTCGGGAAGGACGCCCTCCTTCTGGTCTCCGATTTCGAAGGGAGGGAGCTTGGATTTGGAAAGCAGTTCGGCACGGGTGATGAGGACTTCCACCTCCCCGGTGGGATTGCTCTCGACGGCGGTCCCTTCGACCCTTGCCCTGACGGTACCCTCTACGAGCACGCAGGACTCACGGGAGAAGGTGGCCATTACGTTCTCGATTTCCTTCTTGTCGACTCCCGCGGGAAGATCCTCGGGATCGTATACGACCTGTGTGATTCCGTACCTGTCGGCGAGGTCGATGAAAGCGACTCCTCCGTGGTCCCTCGAAAACCTAACCCAACCTTCGAGACAGACCTGTTTTCCGATATCGGAGGACCTGAGTTCTCCGCATGTGTTCGTTCTTCTCATTGAGGTACCTCAATTAATCTATGGCTCGCGCTATGTTTAGGGCATATAATTAATTATGTAGAGCCCGGGAGTACAATGGTCGGATCGGACTGATGCTCAGTCTTTCTCTCCGCTGCGAAAATCAGGGATGAACTCGCTAGAACTCTTCACCGTTCCCAGGATGATGGAGGTGTTGGTCCTGAGGACGTGGTCGATGGAATTGATCCTCTTGACAGCTATGGAGAAGTCGTCCCTGGTCGCACCTGCAAGCATGACGATGGCATCGGCCTCACCCGTGACATCGTAGATCGCCATGACCTCTGGCATATCAACGAGTTTGGGATAGACCTTCGCGATATCATCGGAATAAATGTGGACGAGGCCGCAGTAATCGTACCCCATGGCGACATAATCTATCTTGGCACGGTATCCTGTGATGACCCCTTTTGATTCCAGTACCTTGACCCTTTGGATGAGTGTGGTTGGATGTACACCTAGCTGCTTCGCTAGTTGGCGGTACGATCCCTGACTGGAGGTGCACAGCATCTCGATGATGCGCTTATCCAGGTCATCAAACTCTTTCAAATCACCCATTGTTCTGCCTAAGCGAGTTATTAGGCCAGTACAATATTTATACATTTTCGACAGAGAAGTTATAATCTGACATACATCCTACCCAGGATACAATGGCTGACGAAGTTTTCAGACACGATGGATATATGGCCGTGTTCGAGGCAGGGGTCGTCTCTGTGAAAGGCGACGAGGTCGTTCTCGACTGCACCGCGTTCTATCCCGGCGGCGGCGGACAGGTCTGTGATACGGGTATGATCAACGGTTTCAGGGTCACCGACGTGCACTACGACGGAAAGGAGATCGTCCACGTCGTACCCGGCAACGACCTTACTCCCGGACTCAGGATCTGGGGAGAGATCGACTGGGACAGACGTATGGATCTGATGATGGGCCACACCGGAGAGCACCTGCTCTTCTGCGCCCTCCACAGGCAGGACCCGGAACTCGCCATCACCAAGATCTTCATCGGCCCCGAAGAGAAATACGTCATCGTCAACCACGACCTCACCTGGGAGCAGATTGATGCCGCTCTCGACTTCGCCAACAAAGCCATCAGGGATAACCTCCCGGTCAGGAAGACCGTCATGAACAGGGATGATCCAGACTTGGAGAAGGTCAGGATCAAACTGGATCGCATCGCCGAGGACGAGGAGATCACCGTGGTCTCCATCGGCGACATCGACTATTCCGCCTGCAGCGGAATCCACGTGATGGAGACGTCCGAACTCGGTATGCTGTTCGTGGACAGGAAAGTCTCCGCAGGGAAAGACGGGATCGCCATCCATTTCAAGGTTGGCAATGCAGCCCAGGACTCGGCCAGAAAACTCGCCAACATCTGCCTCCAGGTCATTGACGAAGCCAACAGCAAAGCCGAGGACATCGTCCGCAGCGTAGCCAATATGAAACACGATCTGGCACTTGCCGCTGAAGCGAGCAAGGCCATGGTCAAACAGCAGATACAGAACCTCGAGCCCAAGACCGTGAACGGCGTGGAATTCTACACCGGCATGTTCAACGGAGCCGATCGCAAGACACTTACCGACGCCGCTGATAAATTCAAGTCCAAGGGCGGGGTCGTAGCGTTCGTCTCGGCATCCGACAGCGTATCCGTGATGATTGCGTCCGGCAACCCCAAGGTCGACTGCAAGAAACTGCTGCCCGAAGTCCTCGGTAAATTCGGAGGGCGTGGGGGAGGCAAACCTGATTTCGCCCAGGGCGGAATCCAGGATACGTCCAGAACCCAGGAACTTTACGACGTTCTCGTCGATTCTGTAGAGAAACTTCTTTCATGAGTGACATCGGCGGGGCCCGGCCCCGCTGGATCTCACTGATACCTGCGGAAATCGTAACGGCCGTCCCTTATCCTCGCCATGACGGTGGCGGATATCTTCTCGAGGACCTCGGCTTTGAACACCCCTGACAGGATTTCCGTGAAACCACGCGAAGACAGCATACTCACCTTGCATCTTCCGTCACCATGGCGTCTCTGCAGTGGCGACGACCTCACAGTGGCGTATTGGATCTTATCGAAGAGGACATAATTGACGGAACGGTCATAAGCACCCGTGACTATCTTCAGGATATCCTCGTCCATCGCGAGCGAATAGTTCCTGTAGGCTAAGAATCCCCACACGGCGATGTATACCACCAGGATCACCACGGCAATGTAGAGGAGGATTCCCCAGACTCCGAGATTCAGACTGCTAATCAGATAGGTGATTACTGCAAGGATAGAGAGATACACCGCCATGTATAGGCCGATGGTGGCAAGCGAGGTCTTGGACTGCTTCTCGTGAACCTCGTTGCATTCGAATTCCGGCAGGAGGTCATGGAACAAACCCATAACGATGTCTTTCTTCTTGGTTGGACAGAGCAGGGGAATCCCGTTCTCGTTCGCAGTACCGACAACTTCCGCTTCAAGGATTGCCCTTCCGGCCAAGCGGCAGAAAAGAGGTTCGCGGACCCTCACGAAATTGACCTTCGAGAGTTTGAACGAATCGCTGCGGGTGCTGAAAAGTCCCGAAGAGACCGATACCGTATCGCCCACTCTCACCAGACGGTACCCGTAATACCTGATGAAAGTCCCCACAGCAGGAAGAACGAATTCAGCGATCAGAATCACCAAGGGCAAGATGGAGATGGCTCCCTGCATGAAGAAGGTGACGATGGAGTAAATGGCCATCAGTACTCCGAACAATGCCTGAATCGACGGCATACCGATAATGGAATGCAGGAAGATATCAAATGTACTTATGTGCACCAAAGGCTCGGCATCCTCCAGCGGGGTAACTCCTGCACCTGCGTATTGGGGTTGGATCATTACTTCCGAATCGGTATCTGGCACATCCGTTCCATCATCTGTTCCTACGGTTCCGTTCGAGGCCTGGAACATGCGCTTGTATACATCCTTACGGAGTACCTCGGCATCTTCTTCCTTCAGGACGATGAACGCCTCTGCCTGCGAGACATTGACGTTCGAATTGAGGTTGAAGGCCAGCTTGGCGGTCCCCAGGATGCGGCATATGAAATCCCTCTGCACGTTGACGGAGGCCAGCCTCTCATACTGGATGCGGAGCTCCTTACGGAAAACGGTATCGCGAAGCACCACGATCTCGTCATCCAGGAAGTAATACCTCGTCTTCTTCCAGATGATTATGTTCCAGACCACCACCAATGCGAGGATGAGTGAAATAAACAACGCGTAATACGGAAGTATTTCTGCAGGCATCCCGTTGGCGACGGCAATCACAATGATGAATGCCAGTGCCAAAAGCACCTTTAGGATGCTACTTACAACCATCGACCAGTGATTGCGGAGGTATGGCGTATCCTCATTCATTGCCTGGCCTTCAGCATTTTGATGATCTTCTCGTTCAGATGCTGTGCAATCTCCTCGGCTATGGGTTCGTCCAGATACTCCAGACTGACAGTCCCGCCTGCCGTTGTCATCGTGACTGTGGCCAATCCGTACTTCCTGAGGATCGGACCCTTCTTGACTTCCACCTGATGGATCCTTTCGACGGGGACGAGGGTATGGGCACGGAATATAACGCCCGAACGGACTTCGATGCAGTCATCATCCATCCTGTAACGATAATACTTGTAGAAGATCGGCGGCGAAACGAGTTCGTAAACCACCACGATAGCCGCGAGTGCCAACATAGCCAGGAACCGGAAATCAGTATAGCTTTTCAGGTATAGTCCCAGCGCGACGGTTATCGCCACAGGTATCGCGAGGACGATCAGGTTCCCCAGATACATCGCGTTTTTAGATAGGGGATTCAGCGTCCTGAAATCGGAAAGTTCCTGAATATCAGGCACTGTCTGGCCGTTTTCTTCCACCATGATGGTTAAACTCCCATTTTCGTATTAAGCGTATCTATGACATGATGGATAAAATGTCTCTGCCGAACTTTTAAAACCGTTAGTGTATACGGAGTCACATTATGGCAGGCGGAATGAGGGGAATCAATCCCCGTCAAATGCAGCGCACCATGCGCTCTATGGGAATCACGCAGACCGACGTGAAAGATGTCATCGAGGTCATCATCAGGACCAAGGACAACGACATCGTGATCACCAACGCTGAAGTCGCGTGCATCAACATGAAAGGAAGCAAGCAGTACCAGGTCGCAGGTACGGAGACCATCCTCCCCGCCGGTTCTGCAGGTACCGGTGCTGCCGGACCCGTATTCGCTGCTGAAGATATCGAACTCGTCATGTCCCAGACCAACTGTGACCGCGAAAAGGCCATCGAGGCTCTCGAAGCCTGCGATGGGCAACCCGCAGAAGCCATCATCAAAATCATGTCGGAGTGATACCAATGTGTCTAGCTATCCCCGGAAAAATCGTGAGCATCGAGGGTGACCAGGCCAACATCGATTTCGGCGGGGCCCTCAAGACCGCCAACATCTCGATGGTCGAGGCCAATGTCGGCCAGTGGGCAGTCATTCACGCCGGATTCGCCATTGAAATCATGGATGAGGAAGAGGCGATGGAGACCATCAAACTCTGGAACGAGTTCATCGACAGCGGTGCTGCCGAAGTCAAAAACTACAACTGAATTTACAGGGCCCATCCGGGCCCGATTTTTTTATTTGAAGAAGACGGCGGTTTCCCGCCGTCAAAGAGTTTCACTCAGTGGTCTTCTCGCTCTCGGCTGCGATGGCCTTGTCGATTTCCTCAGGAGTCTGAATCTTGAAGAAGATTCCGAGGACGATGAGGATTGCTACGATAATCGCACCGCAGAGGAATGAGAAGTCGACCGCCTGGCAGAAATCATCCATCAGCACGGAGATGTAAGGGATGATCATGGGGTAGTCCATATAATGGCTGACCATATCCAGGAAACCGGTGCTGCGGGGGATAAAGTCGGGCAGACCTGTCATGAGATCGGAGAGCTTGTTGTTGAGCAGAGTCGCGAAGATCGCAGTTCCCATGGTGCATCCGATCGCGCGGAGCAGGTTGACGGCAGAGGTGGACATTCCCATCTCGTACTCGTGGCAGCTGTTCTGAACGGCGGTCATTACGACTCCCATCATACATCCGAGACCTGCACCGAGTATGAACAGGCACATCAGGTAGTATTCGACTGTGACATCAGTCTTCATCAGGGACATGAGATACATTGCCAGGACGGTGATGATGGGGCCTGCGACAAGCCAAGGCCTGTAACCGGTACGGTTGAGCAGTGCGCCACTCGACATGGCAGTGATACTCATTCCCACGACCATGGCGATGGAGTAGATTCCAGCCAGGAGGGTGTCTCCGTGGGTGATGAAGGTTATCGCGAAATAACTGGAATAGGTCATGGAACCCATCATTCCGATTCCGAAGATGAACATGAACATACAGGCCATGATCACGGTCTTGTTCTTCAGGAGCTTGGGGGAAAGGACAGGCTCATCTGCCTTCCTCTCAACGATGGCGAACAGCACCATCGAGACGATGGCCACGACGACCATCACTGCGGACTCGAGGCTGACCCATGCGATGTCCTTGCCACCGAATTCCATGAGCAGGAGGACATCGAGGACCAGGACACTGAGGAGTGTGATTCCCTTGTAGTCGATGAGAGGCTTGGAAACGAGCACAGGAGCGGGGAACTTTTTCAGCGTGCATACGTAAGCGATGATGGCGAAGGGGATGTTGATGTAGAAACAGAACCTCCATCCCTCGATTCCTGCAAAAGTGACGTACTGTGCGATGTA
>CAMNNR010000068.1 GCA_946545675.1 uncultured Thermoplasmata archaeon
CCCTTGGGAAGAGTCGCATTCTCGAGCACTTCTTTCATGCTACGGGTGGAATCCTTCCAAGCCCTTTCCTCCGATACCGTATCATATCCAATATGATATTCGCCCATTGCTGTCTTTATTTTACTGAGGATGCTACGATTATTGACATCTTCAATGAATCCAGAAAGAGCATTGCGGTAGATGATCATCGTTTACGCCTAATGTAGCGGTATCCCTTACTACAATTATCTATCTTTTCCATCAACGAACCGGTAACTCACTTATTGAGAATTAGTGTTTGGCAAAGAATTCAACCCAAAAGATTAGTTTCTCGTCGTGATTATATCCCCAAACTCATTCCATCCCCCGATGAACCCATCCCCCTCCGAGCACTTGGAACTCACCATCCTCTCCCGCAAGAGCTCCATACCTTCGACGGTACCCCCCTCCCCGCCCGTCTCATCCAGCAGCTGAAATATTATTCACAAAAAATTACCAACCCCTACGGCATCCCCGTGGAATTCGTATTCCTCGACGCCCGCCAACACGATCTTTTCAGCCCCGTCATCCGCGGCGAACACCTCTACGTCGTCGGAAAAATCAAAAAAGAAAAACACTGCGAGGAGGCCAAGAAGATCGAGTCCTGGTTAAATTCCAACAGCGATTACCGGTGGAAGGATGCTATCCATTTCAGGGATTTTGCATACCACAATTATCCGTCGACTGATTGTAACATCATCTGGGAGATAATCTCGGAAGACATCCCGCGTTTGCTGAATATTCTGACGGATATGCTGTGTGCTTTGGATGGCGATTCGTCCATCGGGATTCCGAAACCTAATGGGAAAGGCATGTCCGACGATCGCAGATGATTCAATCATTCATCTTTCTTCTTGTCATATATCTTATCGATTACCGCGATGGTGGCCATATCGATCAGGTTCGGGTCAGCCGGTCCCTTGACTATATCCGACCTTATCCTGGAGTAATTGGGTATCGACAGGGAATCGTACTGCCCCGTCTCCTTCAGCCTTGCGATGACCCCTGTCTTGTCCCGGGGGAGTTCAGCCTTCTTCTCGTGCCTTATGAGCAGTTTCCCTTTCTCACCCGACAGGGACATATAGCCCCTGGAATCGGAGTATGCTATTATCTTCGCCTTCAGCATATCCTGCTCGGCATCCAAGACCTCGATGCGATTCTTCAGGGCCTGTTTCTTCTCTTCCAGGTCGAGATACATGTCGGCGAGTTCAGATCCCTCGTCTCTTCCGTTGTCCCTTACGGACAGTTCATGAAGGAAACGGGGACATCTCGATTGATAAGGGCAGTCCGAGCAGTAATCCGATTCCCTCGGAAGGGGTTCCCTGTCCCTCATGAGTTCCTCCACCAGGGAATCCACGATAGGAACGGATGAACGGCATTGGTCCTTCTTCGCGGTGAGTTCCGTCACCGTGCTCTGGACCAGGAAAACCCACCTCATGACGATTTCCCTGGCATCCAGGTTGTCCATGGCCCAAAGGGCGGATATCCTCATCCCGTGATCGTTTTCCAGCTGTTCCTTGGAGAGCATCTTGGTATCGGTGATGTAACGGGTGATGTATGCTGTGGAACCCCTCCTCCCCACCTCTTCGATATCCACGAGGATCTCGTGCCTGTCGGAGAGTCTGAACGTACCCTCCATGTGGGCCGCCACTATGTCGGCGGCACCGAACCTGGTGGATTGGTAGACGAAGTTCCTGATGCATTTCTCCCCCAGGCGGATGTATTCCCCGGGCTCTTCCCTACCGGGGTTGTAGACCTTCGGGAAATTGGAATCCCAGTTCCTCCAGAAGGAATCCAGGACCTTTTCCTCCTTCATCCTGTACCCCATGATCCGCGAGCGGGAACAGTCGGCGATGGTGTCCCTGATCGATATGTCAAGGCATTCCTTCATCGTGATCTTGTCGGGGAAGGCCTCGGTGCGGTCCAGCCTGAAGGCGTACGGGCATCTGAGACGTCTTTCCAGATCACGGAAGGTTACGATGGACATCGTACCTTGATGAGGGTGCTGATAGATTATTTTGTTGATAACTGTCTTTACTGAAGATTCTCCAACGAATCGATTGGGGTTCTATCCGATGACTGGCTCTTTGAGATGATTGTCACCATATATTCCATAGTAACAGGGGGAGAAATCGTCCGTCGCCTGCAGGAACTATGGGCCGCCGATGGCGACCTATAGATGATGTCCCGATCGTCGGACATCATGACGAACAGGGGAACCTTATCCTGCCTGCGTACGAGGATGACGAGGATTCCTGAATCCTCCCATATCAATTACGCCCAGAGGTTTTTTCCTGCTTCTCCACAGACCTCTTGAACTTGCACCCTCTGGAATGGTAATTGGAACACCCGTAGAACGTGCCATACTTGCCATCCCTCAATACCAGTTTCCCGCCGCAGACGGGACAGTATCCGACATCAACAGTTATGGGTATCGAACCGCCGAAGAGTTCCCTGTAGAAGATCGACTCGTGGCCATCGTAGGTTAGGATGTACAATGCCCTGTTCGCTCTGGTCATCGCGACATAGAACAGCCTCCTCTCCTCGTCCAATTGGGTATCCTCCCCGCCCAGGAGCATCGGAATCACTGGGGATTCCTCCCTCAGACTGGGAAATCCGTAGGAACCGGACTTGTTATTCAGAGAGAATACGTAATTGGCCTGTAGCCCTTTGGAACCGTGTATGGTCATGAATTTCATGGAAAGATCGGGACGTCTTTCGTACTTCACGACCTGCGAAGACGGATCGGAGAGGTCGGGTTTCCAACTGAACCCGTAAGTGTTCAGAAGACGCACGTCGTGGTTGTACCTCCCCAGGAACAGCACGGAACTCCCTTCGGGGATGGTGGCGAGGATGTCCGCGATGGCCTTCCTTGCCTCATACGGCGAGGGGACGCGCAAAGGATTGACAGAACAGTTCATGTTCCCCGCCCCTACGAGCTCCTTCGGATACTGGCGCTTGTTGCGGCATATGAAACTTGTGCTCATCCTCAGCAGATCGCCGGTGAACCTGTAGGTTGTCTCTATCTTACATATACCGGATGGCCCCCAGTACTTCCTGAAATCCAGGATGTATGATACGTCGCAACCGTTGAAACGGTAGATGCTCTGCCAGTCGTCACCGACGCAGAACAACCTGTAATCCTTGGAATCCCTTAGCGCTTTGAGGAGATTATACCTAGACATGGAGAGGTCCTGGTACTCGTCCACTATCACGTACTTGTAGGGATGCACATAACCTCCGTTGTTCACACAGTAGGTAGCGAGGTTCAGCATGTCCTCGAAATCTATCTCGTTATGCTCATGAAGATTGCCCTGGTATGCATCGTACAGTGGCTTGATGACGTCCTCCAGACGTTTCAGATGCCTCTTCTCTCCAATTGTCCTACCCTCGGGGAACGTCTCCTCCCAGTTCTTTCCATGTCCCTTGACCAAAAGAATTATGGTGGTGAACATGGAGATGATGGAACTCATCTTCCTATCGTCCTGACCGAGGTTCTTCTGCAATGCCTCTGAAGGATTTTCGGGATCGAACTTCACGCCGAACTTTCTGAGCTTGGATTCCAGTTCGCTCTGGAGTTCCCCCTCGGAACGGTTGTAGGCATAGAGGTCGATGAGCTTCGTACCGTTCTCGGAATGGAGCTGTTTCTTCCATTCTATACCTTGTCTGTACTCCTCCGAGGCGTTGGGATTGGTATCGACCATGAATGGGGCAACAGCCCCGTTGCGGTCGGTTCCGAAATACTCGATGTAGATATCGGTGCCTGTGAGATGGAAATCCGGATGGTACTGACCGTACTGGGAATCGTTGGTATCGATGGGGTAGGATTCCTCGTACTGGTAAGGGATGCCGTTTATTGCCAGGAAATTGGCGATATCCGCTTCGCCGAAGCTCTTCACCTTCTCTCCGTTGAGGGTGACCAAGGGATTCTCCTCAAGGTAGCGCTGGTATTCCGAGCGATTCCGGAAGTCCGATTCCTTCTTCATGGAATCGTAATCGTAGGTAAGGTACCGGTTCAGGGCCTTGGCGAATCCTTTGTCTTTCTTCCTGCGTTCAATCTCCTCACCGATAAACTTACCCAAATCGGTGGATGTTATCTTGGGCACCTGGCCGTCGGCACAGGCGATTATGTTGAGACCCAAGCGATGGAAGGTCTTCGTATCTATCCTCTGGCCGGTCTCCTTCTGTATGCGTACCTTGAGTTCGTTCACGGATGCGTTTGTGAACGAGAGTAGAAGGATCTCCTCGGGCTTTGCCCTCTCCGTTTTAAGAAGGTACTTTACCAGCCCGATTATGGTAGTGGTCTTCCCTGTGCCAGCACCCGCGATTATCAGTCTTGACCTTATGTCGAAAGCGATAGCGGACAGCTGTTGAGGATCCAGATTGCGGCCCTCGACAGGGTTGATTAGAGTCCCGGCTTCCGCGGCCCTTCCCGGGAGAAGTTCTTGGTTGTGTCTGCGGCATTCTTCCCTGAAGGAATCGTATTTTGAGATAAAGGCTTCGATGTTCTCCTTCAGTTCGTGGTTCACGAGACCGATGGCATAGGTGATCTTCTTGGAACGCCCTTTTGCATCGCCTCTGAGCTGTTTCAGCCCCTCTAGTACCTTTGCGGAATCGTAGGGATCGATCAATTCGCTAGTATCGAGAAGTGAGGATAGTTCCGAAAGGCCTTCCATTAGCCTATTGTTGAATTTCCCATCCTTCTCTTTCATCGGGTATCCTTTCCTTTATGGAAATGGGAAATAAAGAAGTGCTCCGCGATCACTCTTGTTTTTCCTCTTCTGTGACCTTCAGCAGCCCTCCGCACGAGGCACAGAAGTCCGTTCCCTCATCGAGAATAGCCCCGCAATAAGGACATTTCCGACCAGGATAACCCTGTTCTGTCGGAGAATATGCAGTGCCCTCAATCATAGAGCGGATCTTTCTTCTCTTGCGGATTTTCAGAGCAATGTAAGCAATCAACAGTATTGCGGCAGCGACAATTATCACTCTGCCCCAAAACTGTCTCTCGGGATCTTTGAATTGTTCTGTCGCAGGCGTGATTCCGTAGAGGGAATCTGCCATATGGTCCTCGGTAGCGAAGGTACGGCCCTGTATCTTGGTCTCTGATCCCACCATGAAATAAGTGGTCCTGCCGCCGTGTCTTTCCGTATCGTCCCAGGTGACATCGACGAAGTACCAGTTCCCCTCTCCGTAGACGAGGTTCCATGCATGGGGTTCCGAAGCTGAGTACACATATCCCACCACGGTCACGCATTTGAAACCGTACATATTGCAGAGGTAGTTGAATGCCAGAGCATAACCCTCGCATACGCACTTCTTTTGGACAAGTGCTCCGTAAAGATCGTGAGCGTGTTCTGCAGTCAGATCGTAAGTGATTTCGTCACATAGCCAGTCGTGGATTGCACGCAGTCTTTTGTAGTCAGGTGCCCCTGCATCAACAGACAGCGATTTGACGGAGTTCTCCAGCTCAGCTTGCATCGTCGCAATCTGTTCCTTTGTGATGTTGTCTTCGTGGGTAAAATTAGCAGTAGTATCAGGATAGATCATCAGTTTGAAGTTCTGTCTGAACCAGAATACCTCGGGATGATCGTACATGTATGCGTCATGTACGGTCTCACCATCCTTGATGCTCATGTATGAAAGATCGCCAGTGCTTGTGTGGTTCTTTACCGCGGTATCAAGAGCATCGTAACCTTTCTTCTGGTTTTCGGTGAGGGAATCATAAATTGTTGTTATCGGCCCATAGTTTTCATCAACAGCTTCTGAATAGGTTGCTAACGCTGGAACCACATTGATGATTGAGAGAATTATGGTAAATGAGACAAACGTTCTCAAAACAGGGTTTTCCAAACGAGACTGCATTATTTTCAATACTCATCATATTCTTGATGTATTTTGAGTCATTGGTAATACTGCAGAATCACAGCGGACCGCTGTAATCCTCATATACTCCCTTCAAAACCTCAACGAACCTCCTCACCGATGGCCTATCCTCCTTCTCCCTGTACGCCACGGCACAATCGAAGTACTCCGGGCACTCGAATGGTATCCACCTGTACTCCGGGTCGTTACCCATGAGGAACCCGGGCGACAGACACACCCCGCTTCCAACGGCCACGTTCACCATTGTTGTATCGTGGTCGTGGCTGTTGTAGTACCCCACGTTCTCGTTGGATATCACGCGGTTCTGCACCGCCTGCAGCTGCGGGGGTGACCCCCCACCGACCATCAGGGTCCTCCCGCGCAGGTCCTCCTCCGCCACGCTCTCCCTCGAAGCAAGGAAATCGTCCTCCCTCACGATGAGATATATCCCGCTGTCGTAGAGGTGCTCCTCCGTTATCCCCTGGGACCTGGAGAAATACCCCCTCTCGGTGAACTCCAGATCCGTATCCCCGGAAAGGAACCTGTCGAACTCCCCGTAATCGTGGAAAAGGGGTGTGACCAGCACATCGGGGTACTCCTCGGAGAACATCCTGATGGCTTCCGGCAGCAATCTCAGGGCGGACCTCACGGGCAGTCCCACCCTGATCCCCTCCCTGTACCTTCCACCGATGTTCTGACATTGTTCTATTGATTTCCTCATCTCGGTGCGGATGCTGAACAGATCGGAGCAGAACTGCTCCCCGGCGGGGGTTATCACCAGATTCCTCCCGGCCCTCTGGAAGATGTCGAATCCCACCTCCGCCTCTATCTGCCTCAATTGATAGGATAAAGTGGGCTGCGACACCTTCAGCGATTCCGCCGCACGGTTCAGGCTCATGGTCCGCCGGATCTCCAGCAGGTAGTCGATCTGTTTGAAGTCCATACATGTCCCTTGAAATATCCGACTTAATACTTT
>CAMNNR010000069.1 GCA_946545675.1 uncultured Thermoplasmata archaeon
ACAGTGCATCGATCCCAAGTGCAAATCCAACACCTCGAAGAACGACCTCGGACCCTGCCCAACCTGTCAGAAGGGTACCATCAGGATCATGTACTCCAAGGCCGGGAAGAGGTTCGCGGGATGTTCCGAATGGCCGGCCTGCACACAGACCTATCCTCTGAGACCCAGAGGCACCATCGTGCCCACCGGCCAGTCCTGCCCCGACTGCGGCGCACCCGTGGTGTCCGTAGGCACCATGACCGAGTGCATCAACATGGACTGCAGCACCCGCAAGAGGAAGTCCCCTACCTCCACAGTGACCACGGAGACGGTACAGAAACCCACCTCCGAAAGGAAGGTCTACACGGTCGTCCTCGGTGACAAGAAAAAGAAGTCTGGCACTAAGAAGACCGCGGCCAAGAAAACAGTTAAGAAAGCAGAATCCTCAGACTGATCCGAGGAGTCTGCGGGCGCGTTCGAGCTCGCCGGGCGTATTGACGTTCACGGCGAGCTCACGCCATTTTGTGAAAAGAAGTTCTTCGTTCAGGTAGTCGCCCCTGAGGGTGGCCTTCCTGTCCATCACCGAAATACCCGATACGACCCATTCGCTGCCGTTGATATCCCTTGTGTAGGAGGGTATGATCCCCATCTCCCTCACGATGGGGGCCTCGATCATGACGATCATCGACTGCATGCTGGGCTTGAAGGATGTCACCACATCATCAAGCACCGAAGCTTTCAGCAGCGGGATGTCCGAAGGACAGGTCAGGACGTAATCCCCGTAGAGTTTCTCGAAGGATTCGTGGAGATCCATCATGAAGTCCTCTCCGGAGGTGCGGATGGTCTCCACCCCCAGGTCGTTGAGGTACTCCTCGGTCTTGGGGGTGTTGTGACTGACGGACGCCAATATCCTGTGCACGTGCTTGGCCGCGCGCATCGCCTCTACGACGTGGGTGATGGCGGGCACACCCCCAATCAGCTGCATGGGCTTCTCGATACCGCATGCTCCCATGCGGGTACCTTTGCCTCCGGCGTTGATCAGGGCCTCCATCGATTCACCACAGCGATATCGTCAGAAGGATCAGCGTGACGAACAGGATGAGTGCCCTGGAGATCTCGTTGGTCGCTCCCAGGACATCGCCGTTGACGAATCCGAAGGTCTTGTTCGATACGCTTGCCATGAGTATGCCCACTCCGACGGACATGAGGATCGCCACGAGCATCAGGAGGATGACCGTCGCCAGAGGCAGGGTCGTGCTGATGAAGCACAGGCTTCCGATACCCCAGGAGATAAGGGAGGTGATGATCACCAGGACCGCGGTCACACCGGTGGAGAGCAGCACATCGTTGATCTCGGTGTTGCCTACCTGCTTTGCGGCCATACCGCTTCCGGGCTTCCCGAACGCGGCGGCTGCCACCTGGGCGTTCTTGATGAGGATCTCGAGGGGCCATACGATGAAGGCCACGGTGACGAACTTGGTCCCGGTGTTGTCCACCCCTGCCACGACATCCCAGGAGAGGGAGGAGAGGCAGTAGATGCTCATGAGCACCACGATGAGCGAGACACCGTATCCTCCCGCTCCGATGAGGCTGTCCTTCAGCGCGTGCACGTGGTCCTCCTGTTTGCCAGAAGAGACAATTATGCCGTCCCCGAAATCCACCAATCCGTCGAAATGAAGGAACTTGGAGAAGATGAAGGCGGTCGCCAGAGCGATGAGTGCCAGAAGTCCTGTGTTGGTCTCCAGGAGCAGTCCCAGGATAAGGACCACGATGAACACGACGAATCCGTTTATCGCTCCCAGGACGGGTGCGAGCCAGAAGTTGCGTTCCATGGCGTTGCATTCCTTCTCACCCACGTCCAGGCGTATTATGGTGAAGAAGGAGATCATGCACTTCAGTGCGTCCATCAGGGTCCCGATATGGATGACCCTGTTCTTGGGTGCCTCCTCCTCGACGGGAACTATATCGGTCTCGCTCACCACGATATCCGTGACGGGTTCTTCCTCTGTTCCGGCCGCTGTCGTCATTTCAGCGGTCTCCTCAGTGCCGGCCTGTATAGGCTCTTCCTCAGTCTTGTCCGCAGGTACGGATTCCGCAGCAGCGGGTTCGCCGTAGTCGGTTTCGGCAGACAGCGGTTGCCTCTGCTGGGTCTCTTCATTTACGGGTTCGTACGGAGTGTCAGCACCCAAGGGCCTGTGCGCCTGGGGCTCCTCCGTGGACCCGTTGTTGTTCTGTTCATCATTCATCTGAATACCCCGTTATGTACCCGACCACGCCAGCCACCAGTCCGTAGACCGTCAGCTCGACATACTCGGGCAGATTGCATTCCTTAAGCGGTTTCATCCTCATCAGGTCGATGGTGGCGTCGCTTCCCCTGGTCTCGGAGATCCTGCCGGCGAGGAACATCGCCAGCGTACCGTCCACCAGCACCTCGGGGGGTTCCCCGTACATCTGATTGGATATGCATCCCTTGTCCGAGAGGTCCCCGGTCTGCAGGATCGCATACACCAGCGCACTGATGTCCGCGTCCGCACCCATGGTCTCGAAGGTCTCCTCGAACTCGTCCTTCAGTTCCTCGTCCAATCCGCAGGCGGAGGCACAGTCCCAGAACATATCCTTGGTGACTCCCCTCTCCTTCAGCATCAGCTCGGAGACCCTCGGCTCGGCGGACTCCCCGCGCTTGCGGAGACATTCCGCCACGGTCTTCCTGACACCGCGGGCCAATGCCATACCAGCAGGGGTGCCGGTGCCCAGGAAGGGCATCCTGTCCTCCCCTGCGGGGGAGACGATGGCCATGGCATCCGAGGTGGTCCCGGTCTCGATGTAGCCCCTGTCCCTCATACCGAGGGTCTTGGCCTCCACCAGGGGGATCATGGCGTTGATCTTCCCGGCATCGGTAAGGGGGAACGGTACCACCGCGACGATGTTTATCGTACCCGCTATGAGCTTCCTGTAGATCTCGGCGGAACGGGCTGACTTCCTCTCCCAGTCGGTGAGGGGTTCTCCCGCGCAGACGCAATTGGTCACGCCGGCAGTGGATGCTACATACACCTCCCCGTCGCCGTAGGATTCCTCCGCCTCGGAGAACACGTATTTCACCTCGGCGGCGGTCATGAACCCCACCGAATCCTCGGGGAGGGAGTACTGTCTGATCTTGTCCTTCAGAACCGCCAGGTAATCGGGGCAACTGAAGTCGTGGGCGACCTGCATGATGAAGATTGTATCGGTGGACGCGTGTCCGCCGTTGTAGGGGGCGCTGCTTAGCACCTCCATCCTTTCCGTGAAACGGATGACCGCGGTGGCCTCATGGTTGTCCTCGGGGTGCACCTCGACCGATTTTATGTACTTCATATTACACCAATGGTACGGTAGATGAAGTCCTCGAATATAATCTGCACGTGGATTCCCAGAAGGGCTAACAAGGGTACGGTGACGATGATCGTGAACAACACCGCGGTGACCTCGATGAGGCGATAGCACCTGCCGATGTCGTCGATGGAGGGAAGGGGACCTTCTCCCATCACATACACGCCCTCCTTTTCAAAGGAAACACCCATGGCCGCCGCGGTGGCGGTCATGGGCCATCCGCTGTTGGGACTGGGGGTCTTGGTGTGCTCGGCACGGGCCGCCCTCATGGCAGGCCTCCTTCCCTTGATGCGCATGACCCAGGCAGCGAATCCGACGAACAGGGGAGATAATCTGGAGGGGATGAAACCGAGGACGTCGTCCCACCTCGCGGGGAAGTGGCCGATGTCCTTGTACTTCTCGTTCAGACGCCCCCACATGGCATCCATGAGGTTGGCGCACCTGAATGCCACCGCGCCGGGAAGCCCGAATATACCGAGATACATCAGCGGGGAGACCGCGCTGTCCACCAGGTTCTCGGAGATGGTCTCGCAGCAGGAGGACGTGATGTGGGGCTCGTCCATGCCCGCCATCTTCCTGTTGACCATCATCTGGGTCTTCGCGGCGGCGGATTCGGTGTCACCGTTACGGAGGTCCTCCTCTATGGGCTTGCAGAACCTGCGGAAAGCGAACAGGGCGAAGGTGATCTTGGTGAGATAGGCGGTGACGACGATCCACAGGATCTCGCCCACGCTGCACCATATCCCGGCGATCTCGAAGGTGTAGAAATCGCGCAGGAGTATGCGCACCCCGCCGGTAACCAGCAAAGCGATTCCGCCGAAAAGCAGGAGCACGAACAGGTACGAAAGGAAACCCATCAGCACGGCGGTCTTCGACTGCCTCCGCTTCACGCGGTCGTCGATGGCCTGCAGGACATTCCCCATCCACCTCAGCGGATGGAAGGTGTTGGAGGGATCGCCGACGTAACGGTCAATGAGCATAGCCAGAATGGCGATCAGCACCGCGTCGGCCCACAGCTGCATATCAGTATCCCAGCGCTTTCAGGGTCTTGCCCACGGCATCGGCGAAGCGGTCGTTCCTCTCGCGGTCCTTGACACAGAAACGTATGTAGGTGCTGAACTCGGGGCCGAAGGAGGAGCAGTCACGGACCATGATCTTCTCCTTGAGCATGAACCCTACGAACTTGGCGGCATCCGCACCGTATTCGGAGACATCGACGAAATAGAAGAACGAATCCGTGGGGGAATCGAGATGGAAACCGACATCCTCCAATGCGGCGCGCATCACCCCCTTCTCCTTCTCGAGGGACTGGGAGGCCTCGCGCACATAATCTATATCGTACTCGGTGAGGTGCATGGCGACCGCCTGTTCGACGGTGCCCAGGTTCCAGGGGAGCCTGGCCTTCTCCATCTCGGCGATGATGGCGGGACTGGATATGGCGTAACCGACCCTCATGCCGGGGATGGCGAAGCATTTGGTGAAGGAACCCGCGATGAGCAGGTTGGTGTAGTCCCCGATCTCCCTGATGAGGGAAAGGAGGGAGTGCCTGGCACATAGTGATAGCAGGGTCTCGTCGAGGAATACGAGGGTGCCGATCTCCTCGCAGAAACGCACGATCTCGCGCACCTTTTCGCGTGACTCGATGCGACCGGTGGGGTTGTTGGGGTTGCATAGGTAGAATGCCTTGTAGTGCTTCGACTTCAGCTTCTCGAAGAGTTCGGTGGTGTCGATGCGGAAGTCGTTCTCCTTCTTCAGGGGGAGGTAGTCGACCTGCACGCCGGCCAGCCTGCACTGCTGGGCGTATTCCGCGAACGAAGGGGTGGGTATGAGCACGGATTCGCCGGGGGATACGAAGACGTACGGGAAGTTGCGGATGATCTCCGAGGACCCGGCACCCATGGCGATGTTCTCTGGCTGTATGCCGAAGTGGTGGGCGATCTTCTCCTTGAGGACCGTACAATCGGCGTCGGGATAGTGCCCGGCCTCATCCACTGCGGCGGCCACGATTTCGGCCAGGTCGTGAGGGGGGCCCATGGGGTTGAGGTTCTGACTGTAATCCTCCACACCTTCCAGCCTCCATGCCTGTCCCCCGTGGACGGTGGCGGGGAGGTCTGTGAACTCCTTCCTCGGTTGAATCTGCATTTTAATCTAAACCCTGATACCAGTAGACCTATTTAATCAAATCAACGAGTTTCCAAACGAACACCGTTGCATTCTAAAATGCATCTCGTCGATTATTATAGCTCTATTGCAAAAAATAACATCTGGCTAAGTACCGCCGTCCCCTATGTTTTATATAATTAGTACCATTTGGATGTGTTAGCCAATTACACATCGGGTGTCACAATGAAGTTAAGCGCTATTAAGGTGGTACTTTCTGCCATATTGGTTTCTCTGGGACTTTTCTTCGGAGTGTCGCTTACTGTAGATCACTCCAGCACAGGGGACAGCACGCTTACTTTGGATTTCGGCAATTACGAAATCAAGAGCACCAACTCTGCTGACGGGAACGCAATTGAAGCGCTCAACAATATGTGCGAGAAATATGGATATTCAATCACATATGACGAAAATCATAATGTCAAAACCATTGATGGTCAACCGAATATCGGTGACAGTCGCACATGGGGGCTATACGCTCTCAATGGCTCCTCGTGGCAGAAATATAATGACGATCCAACAAACCTTAGATTGACCTCCTCATCGATGACTTCATGGGCATTATGTGAATCAGATGAAACACCTGTTCCGATAGTTGATGCGAGCGGACATACATACTATGGCTTCGGTGAGGTAAAGACAATCGTCTGCCTAGCACCATCTTGTACAGAAACCGTCTGTGCCCTTGGGGGTGAGGACCTCATTATAGGTACTGACTTCTACAGCAACTACCCCAGTTCCGTCCAGTACAAGAGAACAGTGCTCCATACAATAACCGATACTGGAACGTACACCACTCCGAGTTATGAGATTATAGTCAAATTGAATCCGGATCTTGTAATCGGAATCGCAAGCCAGAACAGCCATGTCAAAACCATCGAAAAGCTGAGAGAGGTCGGGATCAATGGCTTGGTCACTTATGACGGAGAGGACCTCCAATCAGTCTACAACAACACATACATGGTCGGAGTAGCGATGGGCATAGCAGAAGAAGCTACGAAACTTACCCAAAGACTAAAAGAAGAGGTTGAACAGACCTACAGTGCCACATCTGGGATATCTGACCGCCCAAGCATCATGACCGCACTCTCGATCAATAAATCACCCTATGTCGCAGGTAACAACACGTACATCAACGACATTTACACCAAGTCAGGCGCTACCAATGCTTTCTCTGATATCAATGGATGGAGACAAGCTTCTTCAGAAAAAATTGTAGAGTACAGCCCCGAGTTGATAATCGTCATGAGTGAGGAGGAGGTCTCGGAAAGCGAATATGAAGAGATCATCAACACTCTGCCTGAAGAATGGAAAACAACTAAAGCCTACACAAACGGCGATATTTACA
>CAMNNR010000070.1 GCA_946545675.1 uncultured Thermoplasmata archaeon
CATCAGGATTCCCATTCCCAGCAGGTCGGACACCACCTTCAGGTCGGTGACCTTGCCGGGCACATCGGCCACATCGGCGAAGGGGATGCTCATGAGCGTGGAGATCAGGAAGACGAAGAACAGCGTGGTGTTCGAAGAATATCCGCGGTTCATAATGACCTTGGTTCCCACGGTATAGGTGGCATAGGACACCCCCGAAAGGATCGCGAATGTAATCCCGATCATATCGAAATTGACGTCTTCCGAGAGGATTCCGGTTACCAAGATACAGCCGAGGAATGCCATGCAGACCGCGAACATCTTCCTGAAGGTGATCCTCTCCCCGAACAGGAACACCGAGAATAATAGCACCCAGTAAGGGGAGGTGAGCTGGAGTACGGATGAAAGGGAGAGGTGGATGAGCACCTGCGCCTTGAAAAGGAACAGGTCCGAGAGGATCTTGAACACGGCAAAGAACAGGAACAACCAGAGGTCCTTCTTCCTCAGATGGAAACATTTCCGGTCGAATGCCAGCAGGAATACGAAGAGCACTAAGGTTCCGATGAGCATCCTGGTGAAGGTGACCTGCAAGGGGCTGAAACCTGCATCGTAGAGGTTCCTGGAGAACAGGCCGATGAATCCCCACAGTACGGCGCTGATGGTTACCGCTGCGTACGCCGATACTGTCTTGGAGTCAGCCATGTCGTTCACTCGAACATAGGGCGGAGGTTCCTGACCCTGAGGGATGCGAGAAGTCCGCAGAGGAAGAAGTAGATGCAGATCCTATCGTTGAAGAATATCAGCAACGCGGTGAGGACCGTGGATCCGAAACAGGAGTAGAACGCTATGCTCCAGAGCTTCCTCTGTGAACATATGATGGCGGAGACGAGGGCCAGTATTCCGCTGACTCCGACGATGACGGCTTCATACAGGGGGCTGCTGCCCATGCCGAAGGCGGCCTTAACCCAGTCGAAGAACATCCCGGAACCGGAAAGGAGACAGAGGGATATGACAGCTGAGAGACCCACCCATATCCCGAGCATGACGATCGTGATCCTCATGTTGTTGACATAGATCTGTTCGGTGAGCTGGGTCATATATGCCTGGTAGGCCGCACGGGCGGCCTCCTGCTCGGTCTCGGAAGGACCTGTGGTCTGTTCGGTGCGGACGTTGGCACTGCCTACGGGTCCGCTCTCACGGGGCTTGTCATAGAAAGCTCCGCAGGCGGGGCAAAATCCGAAATCCTCGAGAATCTCCCTGCCGCATTCCTGGCAGAACCTGACGTTCTGAACTTCCATCATCCATCTATACACGGTTTTTCAGATAAAACTATGCCTCCTTACATGTGTAGTTTGTAACCGTGTTGACAAGTTTTCATGGACGACGATGTTTCCCTACTCTCAAATAAACGCAACGTTTTCGGGTGGACAGTGAGAATATGCAGCAGGTCGAAATGATTCAGGCCGATGCCTTGCAGGACGTCCTTTCAAAGGCCGTCTCTTTGATGCAGGACAAGGGTGCGGAGTTCGCAGATGCCAAATCGCAGACCGTCAGGAACATCGGGGTCAGTTCCATCAACGGGGACCTCAGGCAGCTCGTCAGGAAATCCGTCGGGGGAGTCTGCCTCCGTGCTTGGATCGGCGGGAGATGGGGATACGGGAACGTCTCGTCCTTCGATACCGATTCCGTGATGAAAGCCGCGGAGGAAGCTGTCAAGAACGCCTCAGGCGACAGGAAATCCGATCTCAAACTGGAACCTGCCACAGTGCACAAGCATATGAAAGCCCAGGTGAAGGTACACCCCGATTCCGTGGATATCTCGGAGAAGATCGAAGTCGCCCGCACATTGGACAAAGCGCAGAGCATCGACCAGCGCATCGTCAACAGGATCGGCAGCTATTCCGAGGAGATCAAGGATAACTGTCTCGTGAACTCCGCTGGTTCCGACATCTCCTGGCAGGAGGTCAGGACCCTCTGCAGAGCGATGTCCATCGCCTCCGACGGGGAGAACATGGAAAGGTACTACGAGGGCCCCGATTCCACCAAGGGTTTCGAAGTGGTCAACGAGACCGACCTGGAACAGGTGGGGAGGCACGCAGCGGAGGAAGCCATCCGCACCCTTTCCGCCGTAAGGTGCCCGTCAGGTAACCTCACGGTCATCTCCGACCCCATGATAACCGGACTTCTGGCTCATGAGGCGATGGGGCATGCATCCGAGGGTGACGAGATCACCAAGAAACGTTCATTCCTTACCGGCAAGGTGGGGGAGAAGGTCGCCTCGGACATCGTCAGCATGTACGACAACGGCACCGTCCCGGGAGCCCACGGTTCCATACCCTTCGACGACGAGGGAACCCCGTCGTCCTGCACCAAGATCATCGACCACGGGGTGTACAACAGCTACATGCACTCCCTGGAGACCGCTTCGCAGCTTGGGGTTAAACCCACCGGTAACGGCAGGGCGGAGAACTTCGGGAAGAGGCACTGGGTCAGGATGACCAACACCTACTTCGGACCCGGGGACTGGGACAAGGACGAGCTCATCGCCGATACCAAGGAGGGAATCCTCTCCGACAAGATGATCAACGGTATGGAAGACCCTGTCGGAGGATGTTTCGAAGCCAAATCCCTGCGCGGATACCTGGTCAAGAACGGGGAGATCCAGGGCGTGGTTAAATCCTTCACGCTGACAGGGAAATCGATAGACATCCTCAACACCGTGGATGCCTTCTCCGACGAGGTCATCCTCGACGGAGGCATGTGCGGAAAGGGAATCGAGGACTGGGTCCGCGTATCCTCAGGAGGACCGTACATGCGTGCCCGCATGATCGTGGGGGGCGGACAATGAACGGATTCACCGCCGAGAAGGCCATCCAGTCCCTGAAGAAGTACGACCAGGCCGAGGTCTACGTCTCCGACACCACCGTGCACACGATATACATAGACAATTCCCAGATCAGTAACATCGAATCCAAGCGCGACACCGGTATGATGTTCCGCATGACCCAGGACGGGAGGATGGGGAAGGCCTCCGTCACCCTGAACGGCCCCGATTCGGAGGCCGACTGTCTGGAAATGGCGGACACCGTCCTCAGATTCTCGCCGAAGTCCGAGAAGGTGAGCCCGTACGCTCAGCCAGAGCAGGCCAGGATATCCGCACCCGATGTGATAGATAAGAAAGTCATCGAAATCACCCCCGAGGACCTCAGGGAGATCGCCAAAAGGGTGATCGACAGCAGCGCTGAATGCAAGGGCGTACCTGTCAAGATCCCCCGGGCCCAGATCCGCCTGGCGGTCACCGACAGCCACGTGATGAATTCCAACGGGGTGGATGTGACCCACAGGAGCACCCTGGTCTACAGCCATTTCACCTCCATGTGCGTGAGGGAACATCCCGGAGAGGGTATCGAGACCTTCCACGGCACCCACCTCGACATGGATGCCGAGGCCATCGGAAGGAGCATCGCGAGCAAAGCGTACAACGCTGCCACCTGCACCGAGTACAAAGGCCACGAAAAGCTCCCGCTTGTGATGACACCCGGGGACGGGGCAGATATGCTCTTATCGTCCCTCGGAGACGCCATAGACGGGGAGAATATCAAGTACGGACGGAGCTACTGGCAGGAAGACATGGACAAGGCCGTCGCTTCGGAGATCCTCAACATATACGACGACCCCACCGTCAGGGCACCACTCGCATCCTGCTTCGATGATGAGGGCGTAGCCACTAGCAAGAAGGCCGTGATCGAGAACGGCGTGCTCAGGAGCCACCTCCGCGACACGTTCTGCGGAAACAGCACCGGTAACGGTTTCAGGAGGTCAAGCGTGGAGGCCCAGGGCGCTTACGAGAGGACACCGACCATCAAACCCGTGAACCTCGCTGTCCAGCCCGGGAAATACACCCTTGAGGACATGGTATCGCAGATGGACAACGCCATCGTGGTGGAGAAGTTCGCCGCCGCGGATCCCGACGGACTCAGCGGAGGATTCGCCCTCAACGTGAGGTGCGGACATCTCGTTCGCAATGGTGAGATCGTGGGAGTGGTGAACAACGCACTCTGTATGGGCAATATGTTCGAGTGCCTGAAGAACATCGAGATGATCGGTTCCGACTCCGTTCAGACCGGGGTTATGAACCTCCCGACCATCTGCTACGGCGGAACCGAACTGGTAGGAAACTGATTTTTACAGCATAACGGGGATTGTTGCCTGTATTGTCACAGGCATATCAATCCCCGTTTGCGTTTTATAATGATGAAAAAACAGGGCTCTTTACTATATACGTTGAAGGCGATTTGTCAGTATAAGGCCTGCCCAGCAGGAGAGTGTTATGATGGCTAAGGAAGCAGAAGGAATCACTCCCTCTTTCAGACAATGCGTTGCGATGAGGTACAAAAAGGACACGATCATCACCTGGTTCGTCACCCTTATAGTAGTCACCCTGCCCCTCATCCTGATGGGTATCATCAAGATGCTGATCTTGGTCGGCCCCTCTTCGTTCGACCCTCTCGCGAAATACGAGGTGATGATCCAGCAGATCATCACCACCATCGAACTGTCGATGATCATGGCCATCATGTACAACATGTACACGAGGCTGAGGACCCACTCCCAGCGTGACCGTCCCTGGAGAAAATCACTGATCGTTTTCGCCAACAGGATGGGTGCCAATACCGAGGAACTCTCCTACATCGACGAGAGGATCTGCAGGAGAGAGCACTTCGCCCTCACATCGATCATCGTTCTTCTGATGGTCGCGATGTTCTGTTACTGTGTCTACCTCTTCATCGCCGTGGCACCCCTGCACGCTTATTATGTCGTAGAGGAAGCCGCCACCGCGGTCTACGCGGAAGGTCTCATCATCGCTCTGGCACTCTGTCTGGTACAGTTCGTGCTCATCATCCTGAAGGTCCTCACCTTCCCCTACAAGCACGAGAGGAGACAGTGCGAATTCACCCTCGAGCTCTCCAAATGTCTCGGCGAGGTCGGTATCACCATCCCCCCGATGATCAAGATCGTCAAACACCACAACATCCTCTTCCACCTCTTCTTCCTTATCATCACCGCCGGAATCTACAGCATCTGGCTTGTCATCTCCATCTTCAAGGGAATGAACCACCACCTGATCAACCAGTGGTCCTACGAGGAGGAGATGCTCCGCGTCGTAGAGTCCGACGGAAGGGAGGTCTTCCACGAGTACATGCCGGATTACTTCGCCGATTCCCAAACCGACAAGAAACAGTACGACAGGCTCGCCAAGCGCAACAAGGCACAGGTCAGGTCCCACGTGAAGCGGGAGAACAAGATGCCTGCCTCGCTGATCATCGCCGAGCTCTTCCTCGTCGTCCTCTGCGCCAACTACATCCTCAAGATCGTCGCCCTGGAATGCGAGATCTCCAACAACTACAGCGATTACATCGACATGTTCAAGGGCGTCACCCCCTTCCTCGACACCCTTCAGAACCTTCAGCCCAAGCAGATCATGGACCTGGTGATGATTCCCGTGGATCTCCTCATGATAACGATCTCCATCTCGGCACTACTGGGAATCGCCTCCAGGAGGACCTCCTCCTGGCGTAAGGTCACCCGTACCTGTATCACCTTCGTGATCCCCCTGTGGCTCTCCTTCATCGGACTGACCAACGTCTCCGGACTCACCCACATCTTCGACTTCAACGTCTACATCACCACGATAGTGCTGATGGGTGTGTTCCTCATGATGCTCTTCAGCAGTAGCATCAAGGAGTTCTACTCGCCTGTCGGCGAGGAGGTGCCCGGAATCGCATCCTGGTTCAGGTACATCTTCGTGGGCAACCTCGAAGGCAAGGGCGACGAGATCGCCGTCATCGACGACGTTCCCGATCACTGAGAAAACAAGCGGGGAAACCCGCTTTCTCACTCTTTATAAGCGCCGATGTTACCGTCGGCGGGCTTCCTGCCTTCGGTATAGATCATCGTGATGTAGTTGTACACGGCGGTGGCGAAATTGTCCCACCATTCGGGCTCGTCGCCGCGGAACCTCTGGGTTATCTGTCCCGGACCATAGCCGACGGAAACGCTGAACTGGAAGTCTTTCCTGCTACCGTCGACCGTGGGGAAGCCTTTGAACTTATCGAAGATGGCATTGTCGAGGACGATCTCCTGGATGTTCTCCCAGTCGCCTTCCTCCATGAAGTAGGTACCGTCGTTCTCGATGTCGTCGAGGAGATTGTAGAATGTGAAGGTCTTCTGGAGTTTGTCCACGAAGACGATGGGGTTGGTGAGCCCTTTCAGTTCCGCCACGGCCAGGAAGTTGAATCCTTCGATGGCGGGTACGATCTGCCTGCGTTTCATCCTCACGAAGGAGAGGATATCCTCCTTGAAGGCTTCGAACTCCTTGGGGAAACGGTTGTATCCCTCAGACATCGTATGCTTCCCGAGGGTGTGGATCTCCAGGGACCATTCCGCCCCGTTCTCCACGGATTCGTCGATGTAGGAGGATTCCCACTTGTCGGCCTTGTTGTCCTCGATAGCGTAGATGAGCTTCTCCCAATCCCCCTCGTCCTGGACGAAATCCCAGTTGTAATCCGGGACAGTGTCCTCCTGGCCGAAGAAACCGTGGCACTGGATGGTCAGCTTGCCGGAGTTCCTCTCGGCTGCAACCTGCAGACTGCAGCTCTTCTCCTGGTAGACGAAGTTGAAACGGAGTATATCGCTCATCGCCACTGTATCTCGCAGTTCGGATATATAGCCAACTGAAAACAGAGTATCTTATCGTCGGATAATCACCTGAAATCTGCCGGGGTCGGCTGTCCGCAGACGAAGCGGTCGATTCCGT
>CAMNNR010000071.1 GCA_946545675.1 uncultured Thermoplasmata archaeon
CGTCTGTCACGACGGGGGCCTCACCATTGACCTCAACACCGTGTACGCACAGGCCCTGGCAGCCAGGGAGGACGACCTGGTCGGCAAATGGTTCGACTACTTCATGGGCCAGGACATCCTGAACGCACTCGACGGGATATCAGACACCCTGGCCAATGCCTGGGACGCGTTCACATCCTTCATCACAGGCAGGAACGACTTCTCAGCAGAACCATACATAAGGGAGATGGTCGGGGACATCTACACCGGGGTGTACTCAGGCAGGACATTCACCCTGCATATCACCGATCCGATCCACGGGGACCGCCTGGGATTCCAGGTCAGATACCCGGATGTGGACCTGTACGGTTCTCCGGTGATCACCCACTTCAAGAACGACTACCGCAACAGCACCAACGCTGTCAGGGAATGGCTCAGGGACGTACTCAACACCGCCATCTCCTCGATAGCAGCAGGAAAGGGTCTCGGCAAGGTCACATTGAGGCCGGAGCAGACCGAATCCTTCGCAGATGCGCTGTCAGGAAGCATCGCACGCGCACTCAGGAACGACATCCGCCCTCTAGAGGAGATCACCAGGGAATCCTTCGAATCCCACAAGGTACCGGACCAATTCTACGCAGCGATCTTCCATGCGATCCAGGAGAACAAGGATATGATCTTCTGCTGCAGCGAGGAGAGCTTCGGGAACAACGTGAAGTCACAGGTCTGGGACAGCCTGTGGAGCATCATGGCGGAGAGACACGATGGACTGACGGACGAAGACATGGAATGCCTTTTCTCCGAGGCTTTCAAGGAGACTGAATACAGGGAGGTGCTGAAGGGTTACCGCCAGGCGGTGGACGACCTCATGGAGAAACTGGAAGCATTGAACACCAAGTATTCCCAGAACAACTCATACCTCCACGACCTTTGCGTCGGGATGCTGAAGATCGATTTCTTCGCCGTGGATTATCTCTCGGACATCACTAGCATCGCCTGTGCGATGGCCGAGGAATACCGCACCAACATAACGATCAATCCCTACTGCGGATTCACAGACTTCGGGACCGGCAGGAATTTCATCCTCACCGACGGGGAGAAGATCATCGAGGAAAGAATGTCCCTCACCCTGACCTCGGACCCGATCATCGAGATCGGAAGACCGAGCGACCGCAGCAGTCACGAGACCGGTTTCTCCGAATCCAAATACGCATCGTACTGCACGGTTATCCCCGTTACCGTGAAGGACAAAATCTCTTTCAGTGTCACCAGCACAGGACGTCTCCTGAGTCATCTGGGTATGTTCGATTCCGTGTTTTCCGATACCTTCGAGGTGAACATCAGCACGGACATCGCAATCGTCTCCGGTTGGGCTCTCGCAGGTGTGGAATACTCCGCCACGGTGACCCTGTTGGATGATATCATCCGTACGATCATCTCAGCCTTGGAACCCCTCCTCGAACCTCTGCGCATACTGCTGAAGATGGCTGAGTGCATCGCGGATAGGATCGCCCAGGCACTGATGACCGTCGAAAGATACCTCACGGAAGTCATAGAAAGGATCTACCAGATCATCATGGAACCTCTCGAGAACGCCTGCCACTTCTTCACCGAGACCCTCACCGACACCATACTTGCCGGGATCATCAGTCTGATAGAGGGGGCACAGCCCATCGTCGACGTGGGCATGGTGGGACAGATAATCGGTTTCACCTACATGGGTTTCACACTGACCTTCGAATTCCACCTGGAGACCCTGGAGAAGTATACCAAGAACATCGTCAAGGCCAAACTGGAAGGGGAGGTCTCCGGAACCTCCTTCAGCGCATTCGTGAGCCTGAAGACCAAGGGCGACACGAAGAAGGTCCCCCACATAACAGGGGGATTCTCCGTCAAGGGAGAGGACTGGGACCTCGAAGCCACCATCGACCCCAAGATGAACACCACCAGGCACCTGATGACACTGGGGGGCACCGTAAAGGGCATCAGGATCGATGCGGTCCTCCCGGAGGCTGTGCAGTACAACGAACTTGGCATCCACATCTCGGACATCCCCGGGATCGGAGCTATCCTCACCCGTCTCCCGTCACCGATACCCGGCACCAAGCTGGAACTCGATGCGGGTCTGGAACTGAAATACAATCTACCCATCGAGACCGGCGTGCTGGTGAACGAATTCGAATCGAACCCCGAAGGCGACGATAAGGGTCATGAATGGGCGGAAATCATCAACCTCACCGGGTCCCCCGTTGATCTGAACAACTGGACCCTGACCACCTCGAAGAAGAAGGTACATATCATCAAGGGTGTGGAACTCGCACCGGGCGAAAGGACCGTGATCACATTCGATGGCAACTTCCTCCTGAACTCCAAGGAGTACCTCATCCTGAAAGACCCAGACGGGGTAGAGTCCGACCGCACCGCCACCATGGGGGACAGCGGGAACGACACCAGGACCTGCCAGAGGAGCATGGACGGTTCGACGGTGTGGGGCATGCACGAAGGCACTGCGAACGAAGCGAACAGCGGAGGCCTGTTCGGACAGGGAGGGATAGTCACCTCAGCCGTGAAGGACATCGTGAAGAACGCTGCCGTCAGGGCTATGGGGGAAATCAGGCACGTGTATACCGTGGAGCAGCTCCAGAAGCTCCTCTCCCTCACCATACAGTACGCCATCGATGACGGCATCGAGACCCTTTCCTCGAGCATCGTGGAAGGTTCCGCATATGTGTCTGCGGACTTCACGGACCTGACCTCCTCGGGACGTTCGGGTTTCAGGGCATACGTCGCCGCGGACAGCGACCTCGCCGAGGACCTGATGAAGTTCCTGCTGGGAAGATCGAAGCACTCTTCCTGAACATCGAAGACCCGTACAACATAGACCTAGGCGATGTGTTCTACGAAGACGTGTATGTGGGGATCACCGTCTACGGCGGGATAAAGGCTCCCAAGATGCTATGTGCCAGCACTACAGAGGAAAAGGTCCTCCTGGGGGTGGACATACGTTGCAACGTGGCCGCTTTGGGCGGACTATTCGAATGCGACCTCGGCACCCCGAAGGTCAAGGTGCAGATAGGCATCAAGAACTGTCCTGCCGAACTGATCCCCTCCGCCATGGGCGTGAAGAAGAACATGACCTACGACTACTGGTTCCTGCGCATGACCTTCACCGTCGCGTGAGCGCGCGTGCGCACAAGTTTAATTACGCGATGCAGATAGGGCAGTCATGGCCGGAATGAAAACAACTATACCGACAGTCCTCTCCGCAGAGGAACTCATGGACAAGGCATTCCGCAGGGCCGCCAAGATCTCCAAGAAGGGCAGCGATTCCTTGGACACCAAGAAGAAGACCACCCTCGCCAGGATCACGGCTTCGGGCGACATAGTCGAGACGACTCTCGTCGGCTACATCCAGAAATTCCCAAGGATGGAGAAGCAGGACGATTTCTTCCCGGAACTGGTGAACCTGGTGATAGGCATCGACAGGTACAAGAAAGCCCTCGGAGCGCTCAACTGGGCCGCTGGAAGGACGGAACTGCTGAAGAACCAATCGCTCAGAGAGGTCAGGCGCACCAAGGACCCTGCGATCATCGAGAGCATCAAGAAGGGCTACTACGGACGTCTTGGCTCCTACGTCAGGCAGATCTCCGACGACCTCCTGTTCCTGCAGGATGCGAAGAACAAGTTCAGGGACCTCCCCACCATAGATCCCCACATCCCCACTGCGGTCGTGGCCGGATTCCCCAATGTGGGCAAGAGCAGTCTCGTCACATACATCAGCACCGCGGCACCTGAGATCGCCCCCTATCCTTTCACAACCAAAGGTATCACCATCGGTCACATCGAGGACGGCTGGAGGAAGTTCCAGATCGTGGACACCCCCGGACTCCTGGACCGTGATTTCGACGACAGGAACGACATCGAGAAGCAGGCGGTACTTGCACTCAGGTACCTCACTGACATCATGATTTTCATCCTCGATCCCTCTGAGACCTGCGGATACAGCATGGAAGTGCAGACCAAACTGCTCAACAACATCAAATCCAACTTCTCCGACGTACCAATCGTGGTCGTCGAGAGCAAATGCGACATCATGCAGTCCCCCGGAGAGGCGAAACGCATCTCCACAGTCAGCGGGGAGGGCATGGAGGACTTCAGGAACGAACTCGTCGACATGCTCAGGAAGATATTCAGGGAGAAGGCCAAGGCCGCACCCCTAGAGGAATCCGAAGAGGAAGAGTGAATATGGGAAAGGTTGCCGCCAGCGACGAGATGAACGGGTATTTCGCCCAACTCGAGTCCGAGACAGAGACACTGTATCAGATTGCTGCGGCGGCAAGGAGCAAAGGGAAAGACCCCAAGGATGTCGTGGAGATCCCCCGTGCGGAGGACCTCGCTTCCCGTGTGGAGAAACTCCTGGAGGACTATGGGGTCGAAGGTCTCGCCGAACTCATCAGGGAGAAGACCGCGGAGTTCGGTAACCGTGAGATCGTCGCACTGAAGGTGGCGGAGGAATACGCCAAGAGGCCCGCGGAGAGCAAGGAGAAGACCCTCGACCGTGCGGTCAGGATCGGACTCGCCATCATCACCGAGGGTATCCTCGTCGCACCCCTCGAAGGTATCGCATACACACGCATCAAGAAGAACGACGACGGCACCGATTTCGCAGACCTCGTGTTCGCCGGACCCATCCGTGCCGCAGGAGGTACAGGACAGGCTATGAGCGTCCTGATCTGCGATGTCGTACGTACCGCCATGGGCATCGACCGCTACAAACCCACCCCTCAGGAGATCGGAAGGCTCACAGAGGAGATCCCCCTGTACAAACAGGCGGCCAACCTGCAGTTCACACCCGACACCCCCGACATCGAGCTCATCGTCTCGGAATGCCCCGTCATGATCGATGGAGAAGGTACCGAGAGGGTCGAGATCGGAGGATTCAGGGACCTGCCCCGTATCGAGACCAACCAGGTCAGGGGAGGAGCCTGTCTCGTCATCGCAGAGGGAATGTGTCTCAAAGCACCCAAGCTCAAGAAGCACGTCGACAAGCTGAAGATAAAGGGCTGGGACTTCATCGGAGAATACCTCAACCGCCACAAGACCGTCGATGACAGCAAGGACGGCGACCACAAGAAGAAAAAGGTCGAACCCCTGGAGAAATACCTCAAGGACATGGTCGCAGGCCGTCCCATCTTCGGACACCCCTGCGCCAAAGGCGCATTCAGGCTCAGGTACGGCAGGGCCAGGACCTCCGGGCTGGCATCCCTGGCGTTCAATCCCGCCAGCATGTACGCCATGGACGAATTCATGGCTCTGGGGACCCAGTGCAAGATCGAAAGGCCCGGAAAGGCCTGCGTGGTCACCCCCGTAGACACCATCGAAGGACCGACCGTCCTCCTGAAGAACGGAGACCTGGTATACTGCCAGACCAAGGAGGACTACGCAAAGGTGAAAACGGGAGTCGACGAGATAGTGGACAGCGGAGAGATCCTCATCCCCTATGGGGAATTCTGTGAGAACAACCACGTCCTCGTTCCCTGCGGATACGCTCTGGAATGGCACCGCGAGGAACTGAAGGCAGCAAACAACGGCGAACTCCCCGAAGATTGGGAGAGCCCCACTTACGAACGTTCCAAGGAGATGTCGAAGCAGTACGGTGTCGCTCTCCACCCCAAATTCAACCTGTTCTGGAATGAGATCCGCATGGAACAGCTCACCGGTCTCCGCGACTTCGTGGAGGCCAACGGAACCCTCAGCGACGGAAGACTCGTCCTGCCCCTGGAACCCACCGTCAAACGTACCCTGGAGGACCTCAACGCCCTGCACAGGGTCAGAGAGGAAAAAGTCTTCGTGGACGGACTCTACACCCCCTCCATCATCGACTGCCTGGGTCTTAAGTTCGACAACGGTAAATTCACCAGGATCTCGGAACTCGACGGCGGAGGACAGGAGGAAGAAGGCGATGCGGTCCTGACAGCCATCAGCGGCGCTGCCGGATACCAGGTCCGCGCCAGGGTCATGACCCGCATAGGAACCAGGATGGGAAGGCCGGAGAAGGCCAAGGAAAGGGCAGGGTCTCCGTACACGCAATGCCTGATAGCCCTCCAGGACGATACCCACACCTGCAGGGACACCCTAACCGCACTGAAACTCCTCAAGGACGATCCGAACACCATAGACAGGAAGAAGGAGAACCTCCTCCATCCCGACATGGGCTTCAGGAAGTGCCCCGGATGCATGGCAGAGACCTACCGTACCTGGTGCAGGAGATGCGGCCTCCATACCATCCCCCTGGACAAATCGAAGGCCCCCGGAGAGGACGGTCCCGCACTGGATGTCGACAAGGAATACAAGGAAGCCCTGGAAGCTGTCGGGGAGACCGTCAGCCCGAAGGCCAAGGAGACCCTGAAATGCTGCGATGTCCTCACCTCGAAGACCAAAACCCCCGAGACGATGGAGAAGGGTATCCTCCGCAGGAAACACGACATATCCATCTTCAGGGACGGTACCGTCCGTTACGATATGACCGACATCCCCCTCACCCACTTCAAACCGAGGGAGATTGGACTCAGCATCGAGAAGGCACACGAACTCGGCTACACCCATGACTGGAACGGGGAACCACTGACCGACCCCGGACAAATCGTGGAACTGAAGTGCCAGGATATCATCCCGTCACGTGACTGCGGGATCTACATGGCCCGTGTGGCGGAATTCATCGATGACGAACTCGAAAAGATCTACGGACTCCCCCGCTACTACAACAAGACTGGCAAGGAGAAGCTCTCCGCATCCGACCTCATCGGAAGCAT
>CAMNNR010000072.1 GCA_946545675.1 uncultured Thermoplasmata archaeon
AAAGTCCTCAAGGTCGGATGTCTCGGCATGGGTACGAAGTGGGGCGTCTCTGATCACACCTGGGACTATCCGATAGATGCGGTCACGTGCGCACGTATCCTGGCGATAGTGGAGAACTCGGAACTCAGGAAATGGGACGAGTGCTATTTCGGCGCCTACGAACCAGACCTGGAATGGGAATACTTCATGGACATCGAAGGGGAAGAGCGCGTGCGTTCCTTCGGACAGGGGATGAAAGCCGAGAATCTCGACAAGACCCTCGGGCTGATGAAGGAGCTCGTCCTGGATCTTTCCAAGAACATCTACATCGATTTCAACGAACTCGAGGCGGTCTATTTCTGCCATGTGGCAAACGGTATCAACTGCACCACCACGCTTTATCGCGACATTGAATCCAAATTCGAGAAGACCAAGGTGGGCGAGAAGACCCTCACCCTGTCATCCGAACAGTGGGGCCAGGTGCTTTCCCTGGTCAGGGATTACCCTCTTCCCAAATTCGGATTCAGGAAGGAGGAGGGGACGCAGTTCGTATCCCGTGCACTCTATCTCGAAGGCAAGATGGTCAGTTACACCTACGGCGGTAAGGTGGGCCCGGAATGGGACGCATTCGAAGCGAGCCTCATCACAGCGATAGGCCTCTGATCAGAGGCATTTCTCCAGCATCTCAGGCCATTTGCCCCTGCAGAAATACGACGTGTCGATATCCTTCTCCATCCTCTTGTAGAGATTGAAAGGTACCGAGAACGACATCACGTCCGGGGGCACGAAGCGTCTTGCGTAGATGTCGGTCATACCGATGATCGCATGTGGGTCGTCGGTCTCGCCTTCCGACCTGGGCAGGGCGTAGACCTGCTGACATGCGTGACCGTAAGGGATGATGGCTGCGGGACCGGGCGTGGTCTTGCTGTAGCCTGCGAGGAGGGTCAGTGCGGAGAGTCTTGTGGGGTCGACGAGGAAGACGACCACTTCGATGGGGCGGTTTTCTTCCAACGCGGAATCCAGTTCCTGGAAGACGATGGTATCCTTGCCGTCGCCGTAATCCTTGATGGCATCGAGCTGGAGTTTGGCGATCCCAGGGGTCTTGAACTCCCCTTTCCCTCTGTGGCTTATCTCGTCTTTGTGTTCCTCGGGTATATCGGAGGCAAGCCAGCAGGAGTGTTCGCGGTTGTACATTCCGCCGAAACCGAAACCGCTGAGGGCGCCGTGGCAGAACACATGTTCCCTGTCCGCGGCACACTTGGTCCCGAGTCTGGCACATTTCATGAGAAGGGGAGGGATACTGCAGTGGTCGGTCGGTACCGATGCATCGTCGGGTATGGTATCCTGGCGGTAGATTGCCACAGGTTTCAGTTTGATTCCCAGAATTTCTGCGATTTTCCCCATATAATCGGGGATAAAGCGTTGTTAAAATCGATAAAGGTTTTGCCTGCCCCCGAAGGGGCAGGCGGGCTTCAGGATCAGTTGTTCCTGTTGCCTTTTGCGCCACCGGAAGGCCTGACCTTCTCGGCGCCGTGTCCCTTGTTCCTCAGGCCGCGGCCCTTGGCACCGGCGGAGGTGAGTCCGCGGTAGACACGTTTCTTGTTCTTGTTGTTGCAGATCCAGCTGATCTTGGGGTCGTGCTGGATGACGGGGTGTCCGGGGTCAACGAGGATAACCTCGTACCACTCGTTCTGTCCGTCTGCGCCTACCCAGTAGGAGTTCAGAACCTCAAGGTTCCTGTACCTCTTCTGGGTCCTTTCCTCGGCCATCCTCTGGAGGGATTTGCCGACGATGAGCTGTTCCTCTCCCTTCCTCTTGGCACGCCTACCGTGGTTGATGTGCCTCTTCTGGAAGGCTCCCTTCCTGACCTTGGCCCTAACGAGGACGTATCCCTGTTTGGCTTTGTATCCGAGGGCCCTGGCCCTGTCGAGCCTGGTGGGTTTCTCGATGCGAAGGAAGTTCTCTTCCCTCCTCCACATGATCCTCCTCTCGATGTTCAGCTGTTTGACGTAACCCTGGTTGGGGTTGTTCCAGGCTTCGGCGATGTACTTGTACATGCTCTTTCCCTGGGGGTGTGCTGCAGTTTCTTCTTCTGCCATGATAAATCACCTAGTTCGGATTCGCCCTATCGGGTACATTTCCGGCAGGACACTGTCCTGTAAGGAGATTGCAAGTCAACTCCCTATATAAAGTACACGTGCGTGTATTTAGAAAAAGTCGTCCAGAGAAGGTTTCTTCTTGGGTTTCGGAGGCTCCTCTTTGGGAGCCGGTTCAGCAGGTTTCGGGGCGGGTTTCGGCTGGGTCGGTTTGGAAGAGGGCCTAGAGGAGAAGCTGCCGCTGAACAGGGTGGTCTGCTGGGAACCCCTGAGCAGATCGTCCTCGGACCAGCCGTATACCTCGGTGATCCTGGAGGCCATCTGTGCAAGGCGGCCGGCGTAATACTTGTAGTCGGGCGTGGCGGTGAAGGGCACGCCGCTGATGAACGGTTCTACTTGTTGCGGGGTGGATTTCGCATCGGTAACTATCCAAGAGATCTTCATGCCGGGGATGAAATTGTAGCCCATGGCGATGAGTTTCTTGGCCGCCTGAACGTTTGCCATGCGGTCGGGATTCTCGTAGGCATCGAGTCCTTTGCAGGTGCGGGATATGACCAAATCAGCCGTATCGACGTTCCCTTCCAGTATGTTCTTGATTGTGGATCTCACAAGTGCCAGAGCATCGTCTTTCTTCTCGTCGAGGATATCTTCGAATAGTTCCGTGAGCATCCTGCTCTGGAGGTCGAAGGAATCGGAACGGCGGATCTCGTAACCCCTCACCAACAGCTCGTCCTGTTTTTCGGGCCAGATAACCCTTCCAACATACCTCTTCTTTACACCGTGGGAGAACAGGGGTTCCACGAGTTTCTCGAACTCCAGGGTCTTTGCCCCTTTGGAGAACCTCTCGGCCTGTTTGTTTCCGAACTCGACCGCTTCCTCCAGATTGTGGTAGGGGGAGAGCACGAAGACCGAATCAGTGTCCCCGTAGATCACCGGCACGCCATCGGTGTCCAGCTGTTTGATGATCCCGGTGATGTTGGCCCTGGCGAAGGCGGTGATGGACGCACCGATGTTCTTGTCGGTGAACCTGTAGAACGAGGATGCGAAGACCCCATAGAAGGTGTTCATGATGACCTTCACCGCAGCTTGGAGACCGTCTAGGTAAGCGTGCTCCACGGCATCCTTGGAGGCCTTCATTCTCTTCTTGATCTCGTCCCTCTGGGTCATCAGGTCGGAGAGGATGGTGGGCAGGAGTCCGCGCTTCCTTTCGGGGGATATGTAGCGCGCTCCCGAGGGCGCGACAATCTCGCCGTCGTCGGACAGGGTGGTGAAACATATGTTGTTGGCGATGATGAGCGAGGGATACATCGATTTGAAGTCGAGTACGCAGACCCAGTGGTAAAGGCCGGGTTTCATGGTGTGCACATAACCTCCCTCGATCTGCTCCTCCCCTCTGGCGGCCCTTCTGCCGTTCATGGGCACCCCGACACCGTTGCGGTCGGCAGCCCTTATGAGGAGGGAGTCTGCCAGGGTGGAAGTCCCGGACACCAGGACATCCTCGACAGGCAGCTTCGAGACTGCGGCAAGGTCCATGCCCTTCCTGACCGTACCCACCTTCTGAAGGATCCTGAGGGCCAGATTCGCATCCTGGATACAGTATTCGATGACCCTTTCGCGGTTATCCTTCCATTCCTGGTCCATGTGTTTGGGGTCGACATCCAGTTTCTGTTCGCCGAGTACCAGCAGGGAGACTGCGTTGAGGGTCTCCTGCTTGGGTCTGAGTTCCTTCTTGGCGGCCCACCATGCATCGACGATGAGCCTTCCCTTGACCCTCCAGAAACGTTCGGAGAAGATCTTGGGCTGACCCCTGTCCCTTCCCCAGGGGAGGGCATCCTTCATCTTGTTGTACTGTGCGCGTTCGACGATCTTGCGGATATCGTAGTTGTCGATGTTGTATCCGGTTATGACGTCTGGGTCTATGTCCTCTATGAGTTTGGAGAACCTGGTTATGATGTCCTTCTCGTCACCGTAGATGGGGTCGGGAGTACTGAATTCGCCGGCCTCCTCGACCTTCGTGCAGATGCAGTAGATGGTCTGTTCCTCGATACTGTTCTCTATGTCGAACGATAGGAACTTCAGTCCGGGGTCGAAGGAGTCGATGTTCTCGAACGACTCCATCTTGATCACGATGTCGGTAGCATAGTCGAGTTCGATCTCTTCGCCGGTGACCCTGATGCACGAACCCATATCCGAATCGTAGATGAAACGGTCGTGGTACTGTATGTCCCCGGCCAGTACCTTGAAACGCGACATGAGGCGGTTCTTGTAGGTGGGGACCAGCCAAGGCGTCTTCAGGGTTATCTTCAGGGTGTCGTGCTTTCCCCCGCGGTACTCCAGCTCCTTGTGCTCCAGGGAGACCACCTGGTCATCCTTCTTCAGACCGTCCTCGGTGGCAGGGTTGGGGTCGACTATGTAGAAATACGGTTTGAAACCGTAGACCGCAATGAGGATCGACTGCCTGTCGCGGGTCTTCCCGAACAGCTCCACGTAGGGTTCACCCTGCGGGTCGCTGGAGTATGAAGCGCTTAGCAGCCTGACGTCCCATGTGCCGGTCATATGGTTCACTTGTTCGCTACGATTCTGATTATGTCCCCGGGTTCGAGGATGTAATCTGCACCCACTGTACGGTGGTTCCTGCAGTTAACTGCCCTGATGAACTTGTCGCCCAGGTCGGTGTGGATCCTGTAGGCAAGGTCCTTGGCGGTGGAGCCCCTAGGGACCAGGTGGCAGTCGGGGAGCACCCTTCCGAAGTGGTCGCAGAGTTTGCTCTCGTCCTCCACGGGGAACACAGGGATGTAGTCCAGTGTCTTGTAAACGGCATCTTCGAGACATTTCTGGATGCCGGTCCCTCCGAACTTGGCCATGTTCTGGTTCATGTAGTCAAGGGCCTTCTGCTGTCCCTCGTTCAGTTTGACGCCGTCCTTGACTTTGAAAGAAGCGTCTCCTGGCACATACTCTATGAGGCCTGCCTTCTCGGCCTTCCTCAGTGCGAGTTCGGTCTCGGCCATGGTGGGTACTGCCTCCTCGCCCAGGGCGGAGAGCTTATCGAAGTTCTCCTTGGGCGCGATGTCCGCTTTGTTCATGGCGATGATCATGGGTTTGGAGAGCTTCCTGATCTCGGTAGTGAGCCTGAGGAGGGAATCATCGTCCCATTTGGTGGGGTCGGCATCGAGGGGTACCTTCAGGAGGGCGGCTTTGATCTGCGCCTCGGTGACTTTCAGCCCTGCCAGTCTCTCTGCCAGGATGGTCTCGGGTTTGCTGCCGTTCATCTTGGCTGCCCTGGCGATCTTTCCTAGGCCGTCTTTGATGATCTCCCTCATCCAGCAGTCGATTTCGTTCCTCAGGAACGTGACATCCTCGGTGGGGTCGAATTCGCCCAGCTTGCCGGGGATGCCTTCGATGTTGGTGCTTCCGCTGGCATCGACCACGTTGACGAAGGCATCAGCCTGCCTCAGGTCGTCCAGGAATTTGTTTCCGAGTCCTTTCCCCTGCCATGCGTCAGGCACGAGCCCGGCCACATCCAGGAGGTCCACGGGGATCATCCTGGTCCCGTTGATGCATAATGAGTTGTGGGGGTTGCAGGTGATGCCCAGCTGTTTACAGGGGCACTCGTAACGTACGTACCCCACGCCCTTGTTGGGCTCGATGGTGGTGAACGGATAGTTCGCGATCTCGACGGGGGCCATGGTGGCCGCGCCGAACATCGTGGATTTCCCTACGTTAGGTTTTCCGACTATTCCAATTTGCATGTAATCTCTGGGTCATAGGATTACTAAAAGTTATATGTTGGGTCTGGTCACTGCTTCAGAGCGGTGATTGCATCGGCGATTTCCGCTATTTCCGCCGGGCGCAGCGATTCTATGCGGGCATCGGCATAGGGAATCTCATCGTTCGATCTGATGATGCCCGCAGCTTTGAGGGAGGTACCGATCTTCTTCCTGCGGTGGTCGAAACATACCTGGGTGACCCTGAAGAAGGTCTTCTCGTCCTTTACGGAAAATGGTGCGGGGCGAGGGGTTATCGCTACCAGACAGGAATCCACCTTGGGCTGTGGTTTGAACCTGGATTTAGGTACGTTTTCGACTATCTGGCACTCCGCTCTGTAGAATAGGTTCACGGTGAGGCGTGAATAGTCCGGACTGCCCACGTCGGCGACCATGCGGTCGGCGAATTCCTTCTGCACCATGACCACGGCCTTCTTGAACGGGTATTCGAGGAGTTTGAAAATAATGGGAGTGGAGACGCTGTACGGTAGGTTGCTCACGAATCTGTCGAATCTCGGGAAGGGGACCTTGACCGCATCCCCGTGGATCAGGGTGAGCCTGTCACCATAGGTCTTCCCGATGTAATCCGCAAGGATGTCGTCTATCTCGATGCAGGTGAGGGACTTCCCTTTCCCGATGAGCCTCTGAGTGAGTATACCGAGCCCGGGTCCGACCTCGAGAACGTCGTCTTCGGGCTGTATCTCCGCATAACCTATGTGTCTGTCAGCGACACGGCCGTCGGTGAGGAAATTCTGTCCCTTGGCTTTGGTGGGTACGACGCCGGTCTCGGCGATAAGTCTGCCGGTCTCTCCGCTCATCTTTCCACGAAGAGGTAGCGCTTCCTGTCGGGATCGGTGATCTCGAGCATAATCCTGTTGACGATGAGTTTCACAGGGTCTTTGACGGTGGGCACCCTGGTGGTG
>CAMNNR010000073.1 GCA_946545675.1 uncultured Thermoplasmata archaeon
CCGGGTCTGGGGCTCCGGAGGCCTCTATGCTATCCAAGCTATACTACGGGACCGTTAGGTGTAAAAAAAGGTAAAATGATTGGATCAGGAAAAGGTGGCCGGGGTGCCAGCCCCGGCATATGGCCCCAAACTGAGAGGGAGAGGAGCCTTGGAGATTTCCTTCACTCTTTCTTCTCGGTGTATCCGCAGCGTCCGCAGGATACACGGTCTTTGTGGACGGCCATGAAGGTGCCGGGACCACACTTGGGGCAAACGGGTTTGACCCTGGTGACTTTGTCGCCGTCGACCTGGTAGGCGTCCTTCTTCTGGATGGCTTTCTTGGGTGCTGCTGCTTTCTTTCCTGCCATTCGAATCACTCCTGTGCTTCCTCAGCGGGTTTTGCACCGAAGCCGTTCCTCTTCTGAATGTACTCGGGCTCGTATTTCTTCACGTCGTCTGCGGTCTTGTAGATCTTGGCATAGCCCTGGGTCTTTCCGACACCGTACTTGGAGTTGAGCTCGTCGACGATGACGAGTTCCCTCTTGGTGTTGAACTGCTTTGCAAGGTCCTCTGCCACAGCGTTCCTGCCAGGGGTGGATTCCCTGGCGTGGTCGACAATGAAGCAGACTTCAGTCCTGGACTGAAGTACGTTTTCTCTCTGGTTGGTAATCTCCATTTTCATTTTTACTCCTCCATCATGTCGTACAGTTTCCTGACATGTGTTCTCGTGGGTCCGTCCGTGTCAACGGCTTTCATCCCTCTCCCGGGCCATCCGTAGATGACAACCGAGCCCTCGGGAGCAAGAAGGACGCATGGCAGCAGTGCCAAATCCTCCTCTCCCTCGACCCTGATGATCCCTGCGGACCTCCCGGCCAAGGCGTTTCCGACCGCTTCCTCCAGCTCGGAGGTTATCTCTCCGGCAGGATTGGCGACCACGGTCTCCGCCCAGCCCTCGTTCCTCACGAGGTCGGCGAATTCCGTGAGCTCGCGCCTCTCCGTGTAGCCGTCGTAGACGGACAGGAGGGGCACGATGCCTCTCTTCCTCACAGTCAGCGAGACCACGTCGCCGACGGTGATTATCTTATGTTTAGCGTTTAATTCTTCTAGGTCGTTTTCGCTGATGTCGTATCCAACGGGCTGCTGGAAGACCTCCCTCTTATCCTGGGGGAGCTTCCTGCCGCGGGACATGGCTCAGCGGACCTTCAGGGCATAGGTACCGTTCGCGGTTATGCCCATCTTCTTCGCGATGTCAGACTTCTCGAAGTCCGCGATCACGACCATCCCCTGCCATTCCTTGGAGCATTCTCCGCCGCATCTGGGACAGACGTTGACCTCGGAGATGAAGTTGCAGGATTTGCAAGCGTAGTATATCTGCCTGCCTGCCATCACTCCTCACCTCCTTTGGCATCTCCCTTCTTGGCATCGGCCTCGATCCAGTCGAGTTTTCCGAGTCCGGTCTGACGCATGGTCAGTCCAATCCTGCTGTCCTGGGGGGTCTTGTCGTCAATGCTGAGACTGGTGATCCTGGCCTTGACCTTGTCACCGACACCCAGACTCCTTCCGCTCTCCTTTCCGACGAGCCTCTGGTTGACCTGGTCGATATCCACACGGTCCTCCATGACCTGGCTGATGTGAAGCAGACCGTCGAGGGGACCGAACCTTACGAAGGCTCCGAACTCGCGTATCTCGACGACGACTCCCTCGACGACCTCCCCGTCCTTGGGGGTGTAGGAGAGCCTATCGTATTTCACGGTCTGGTAGACGGCACCGTCACCGTGGACGATGATCCCGTCTCCCTCTGCCCTGACATTGTCAACGAGGATTGTGAGGCTGCGATCCGATTCCATCTTACCTTCGAACTGATCGCGAGCGACGCCTCCGACTATGGAGTTGATGTCCTCGCCGAGTTTGGAAGGGGGAATGCGAATCTTGCCCTCGGCTTCACTTATCATGTACATTGCGGTACCTCTTGGATAACCGCACTAATCCCCAACTGATATAAAAACCATATCCGTCTTCTTTATAGGGTAATTATAAAAAAGGACCTGCTGGGAGGGAGTTCTCGTCCGAAAGCGCCTGGAGCGGCTTCTCGGGCTCCCCTTTCAGCACAGGGGTTCTGCTGGCATCGAGGAATCCTGTCCCCAGGGTGACAATGGGATTCAGACACGGTCTGCGGAAGGCTTCCCCCGCTACCCGGGAACCCACGTCGCACGTAAGTGCCAGAACCACATCGCAGGACTGCGATGCGGAGCATGTGGCATCGATAACAGAAGACATTACGCAGGCTGCCTTGGCCGAACCGACACCGGTAACCTCCACGCCTTCGGAACGCAGGGAAGCCGCCAGCCTCTGAGCGTTGGCACTGCCTCCGACATCGCATAGTCTGGCACATGTGTTACAGGTCCAAACGAAGACCTTCTTCCCGCGAAGCTGTTCCGCCAACTCCGGGAATTCCCTGTCGCGCAACATCAACTGCATCTGACTACTGATGGATACATTTCCGGCCATATAAGCGCGCGCCTGCGCGATACATATATTTACGACATTGAACTGGCACGTCTCAGTGAATACAATGGCAAAAGAAGAATCGAAAAGCCAATCCCTGAAGAAAGTAGCAGTGAAAGATATCAAAGCGACCAAAGGAATGACCGTCAACCAGCTCCTCGAGCAGATGGGCAAGGCCGGAGGATTCACCGCTCAGAAACTGGCGGACGCCACCGACATCGCCGAGAAGATGATCAAGAAGGACGGCTGTCTCAAGATCCTCTCCTTCCCCGCCTGCATCATGGCCACCGGGACTCGCGGAGTCATCGTCGATATGGTCAAGAACCACATGGTCGACGTCATCATCACCACCTGCGGATGTCTCGACCACGACCTCTCCAGGCTCTATGCGGCATACTACAAGGGCGACTTCATGATGGATGATGCAATGCTCAGGCAGCACGAAGTCTCCAGGCTCGGAAACGTCCTCGTCCCCGACGACTGCTACGGAGTCGTCCTCGAGGACAACCTCCTCCCCATGTTCGAGGAGATCTTCGCAGAGACCCAGTCCCTTTCCACCCACGAGATCATCGACAAGGTCGGAGAGAAACTGGCCAACGTCAAGGGACACGAGGATTCCCTCCTCTACTGGGCCCATGTGAACAAGGTCCCCATCGTCGTCCCCGGTATCACCGACGGTTCCTTCGGCTGCCAGCTCTGGATGTACTACCAGACCCACAGGAAGCTCAGGATCGACCTCTTCGCCGACGAGCAGATGCTCAGCGAGATGACCAACGAGGCCAAGTACACCGGTGCAATCATCGTCGGCGGAGGAATCTCCAAGCACCATGTCATCTGGTGGAACCAGTTCCGCGGAGGTCTCGACTACTGCATCTACCTCACCACCGCCATGGAGTACGACGGTTCCCTCTCCGGGGCACAGATCAGAGAGGCGGTGAGCTGGGGAAAGGTCAAGAGCAACGCCAAGAAGATGACCGTCGAGGGCGATGCGACCATCTCCCTCCCCATCATCTACGCCGGTCTCGTCGACAGGCTCATGTGAAGTCATGACTAACAAGGTCCTGGTCACATACGGGGACGGATACGGCCCCGCAGTGATCCGTGCGGCCGAGGCGGTCCTGAGGACCGTCTCCCCCGATACGGAACTGCTGCATGCGAAAATCGGTGCGGATGCATACGACAATACTGGCTATGCTCTCCCTGCCGATACTCTGGATCTTGTCGCAGAGTGCGACTCAATGCTCTCGGGCCCAGTGAACATGGATGGCATCCCCGAGAGGAACCCGGTCAGCACCATAAAGCGCCAGATGGAGTTGTACATCGAATACGGGGAGTTCTATCCCCTCTGCGATTACATCGGCACCGAAGGCCTGGATACTGTCCTGATCAGCCCCACCGTGGAAGGAGCGCTCAACGTATACGAATCGGAAAGCCTCGACGGTGTCGCATCAGAATACTACACCAGCATCGAGAACATCTCCAAGATCTTCTCCAAATCGGTGGAACTGGCCGAGAAGAAACAGAGGACCGAGATCTGTATGGTGAGCGATAACGTCCTGTATCCTTCCAGGGAGGAGCTCATCAGGTCCACCTTCCACAAGTATTATGCGGATACCGAATTCAATGTCCGCGACATCTCCACCAAGCTCGCGATGTTCGATCTGGCACATAACCCTTCCAGTATGAATACCATCATCAGCGACATCCATTCCGCCACCTGCATGTGGGGCGAACTCACCGGCCTCGTGGGCGGGAGCGGACTGATGCCGAGGATGTACATCGGAGACAGGAAATCCCTGTACGTACCCTCGGAAGTCTATCCCGACGATGCTGTAGGTAGGGAACTCAACCCCACTTCTGCCATCCTGTCCGTCGGCCTCATGATGTTGGTCTTCGGGAACAGGGAAGCATATGACCTCATCCTGAAATCGGTCCGCGAGATGTACAGGCTGGGACGTACCACACCCGATGTCGGGGGCAAACTGAACGCTGAGAAGTTTGCCGAAGGCGTCAGCAGCCTCATCCTCCAGGAACTGAAGTCCGAGTGATGTTTGGCCAATTATATATTACCGAGGAGGGAGATATCTTCCTCCGAAGGATAATATGAAGGACGCAGGACACCGTGAAACAGTAGAGGCAGCTCTCAGATTCGAAAAAACCGACAGGACCCCTGTCAACAATTTCGCGCTGGTTACGGCAGCACGCAGTGCCGGATATCTCGTGAAGGATGCCAGGTACGCACCCGACATATCCGCTAAAACCTCGGTGGATTATGCGATGAAGACCAAATCGGACTTCGTCAAACCCATTCTTGACTCACAGATAGCCTTCATAGACATGGGCATGGACGTCAACCTGCCCGACGACGATTACGGGAGGGTGCGTTCCACTCTGATCCACGACCTCTCCGAAATCGACGATCTCGCCTTCTTCGACCCTTCCAGAGCGTCCGAGTGCCCCTGTTTCGACAAATGCATAGTCCAAGCCCTGAACCGTACCTCCGAGATCCTTCCCGAAGACCTTCACATATGCGGACTGTCCTGGGGCCCCATCTCCACCGCCGGTTATCTTGTGGGTGCGGAGGACCTGATTCTCAACATCATGATGGGAGAGGAGGAAGCAATGTCCAAGCTCATCCAGAAATGTGCAGTCTTCGTCGGAGAACAGCAGAAGGTGATGATCGATGCCGGTGCCACCGTCATGTGGATGGCTGACCCCACCTCGTCCGAGGACCTCATCTCCCCTGACATGTTCCCTCTGTCCCTGAGCGGTATGAAGACTGCCATCAAATCAGTGAAGGGTGCTTACAGTGACATTACCTCGTTCCTGCACGTCTGCGGCAACACCGTCGACCTCATCCCGCAGGTAGCGGACGTGGGTGCGGACTGCTTTAGCTTCGACCACGCGGTCGATCCTGCCCTTGCCAGGGAGAAGGCCGGAAAGAGTGTCGCACTCATGGGCAACATCGACCCAGTATCCTACATGATGAACGGCGACCCCACCGGCATCACCAAGGAGTGCTACCGCATAATCGAGGCCTGCGGGTCCGAGAGCGGTTTCATCCTGGCTCCCGGATGCGAGACCCCGATCTCCTCCCCGGACGAGAACGTCCTGGCGATGGGCATGGCGGGCATCAACTACTGGAAGGACAGGAACTGATCACTGGGCCTTCTCCTTCCCATCGAAGTACTGCAGCAGCAGGATGCCTCCGATGAGAAGTGCCAGGAACATACAGTCCAGGGCACCGAACACATCGCCGAACACTATTATCCCAGATATGGTGGAGAGTACCGTGCCGCATCCGGTCCAACAGGCGTAACAGGCACCGACCGGCAGGCCGGCTTTCAGTCCGAAGTTCAGGAAATACACGCTGACTAGGCTTATCCCGAACGTCACAGGTGTCCAGAACAGATCGGTGAAACCGTCGGAGAAGTTCATCGTGGTGGCCCACACCATCTCGAAGATCCCTCCGACGAATATCATGACCCAGGGATTGATTTTCATGCCGATCCCCCCAACAGTTCCAGACCAGAGATGCCAATCAGGATCAGCATGATAGCGAACGCCTTACCGTAACTGAAGGATTCCTTCAGGAGGACCCTTCCGAGGAAGATCGTGACCAATGACCCTACAGCGGTCCAGATGGCATATGCGACACCGACGTTCATGCCCCTCATCCCGAAGGAGAGGAACAGCAGACTGAAATACATGAAAACCACGGCGAGGAGATACCAGGCGTATTTCCCTTTGTCAGTTTCCTGACGGCCACCGCGTTCCAGGGCCAGGACCCACATGGGTTCGAAAAGGCCCCCTACAACTATGAATAACAACTCGTACATTAAGCCCAGATCTCGTGTTTTATTGGCCCGAATAGGCTTTGAATACTTCCTTGGCGGCGTAATCGCCGCATCTGATCAGGAAGACGTCTTCACTCACACCCTCCTTACGGTGCGCCTGGATGAAATCCGGATCGTCCATAATGAAGGAAATCAAAGTATTGAAGCTCCTGTCGACCTCCGCCGCCTTGTAGCTGCGAACCCCGACAGCCTTGCATATCCGGTCGCACTCCTCATCGCTGAGCTTTATCGATGAGAAGTCCTCGATTCCGTACTGCTTGGCGTAATACTCGAGCTTCTTCCTTTGGAGCATAGATGCGTATAGGCCTGTCCGTATAAAACACAAGGGGGTTGAAGAACCAGCCAGATGTGAAATGAATGGAGAAGACCGCCCAATTAAAATTGAGCTCGCGCATTCAAACATTGCTTCAAATGT
>CAMNNR010000074.1 GCA_946545675.1 uncultured Thermoplasmata archaeon
GTGCATTCCTGTCCCTACTGCGGTTTCACCGCAGACAGGGACGTGAATGCCGCGAAGAACATACTCCGCAGAGCACTTGCCGAGTTAAACGGGATGGACCAGCCATCCCTGTCCCCCAGCTGAGGGGACTGAATAGCCGGGCATCGACAATGTTGCACCGGCACAGAGTCTGACAGATACTGTTGTATCTGTCGAACTCAGGATGTAAATGCACGTAACTTTTTCAATACATTTTTTAACCAGAATTGTTACCGAAATTCTGCGCGTGTAAGTAACCTAAATCTGCGGTTTGTAGTACTACAACGATGTAACCATACAGATTGTTGATTCTTCTTTATATACGGTATTTAAAGAATATATAAAGAAAGGTATTATATATGTAACCTTACATATAGGTTACTAATGGGAAGCATATTCTATATGGAACGCAACGGCCAGAAGTACGCCTACGAAAGTACCTCTGTCAGGGTACCGGGAAGGAAAAATCCGAAAACTATCAAGACGTACCTGGGCAGGGTGGACCCGGAGACGGGTAAGATCATTCCTAAAGAGTCGAGGAGCCGTCCCAAGGAGGAATATGCGAAGCATTACGGGTCCGTCAGGTTCCTTGACGGCATCCAGAAGGACATGGGCATCTTCGAGGACCTGGACGAGGTGTTCACCACCTTGGCACCCAACATCATGGGTGCCGCCATGGCCCTGGCGATCAATCCCACCTCCATGGATTCGATCCACTATACGGTGGAGAACACTGTGATCAGGGAGACCATGAAGCTTAGAGGAACATTATCTCCGAGCACTATGGGTACCGTCTGCGAGGATGTCGGGGGAATGATGAACACCATGGACAGATTCTTCACTAGACGCATAGCCAGATCCTCCAGCGGGTTCTTCTCCCTCGATTTGACATCGGTATCAACCTATTCCAAGATGGGGGGATGGGCACAGTGGGGACACAACCGCGACGGAGAGGATCTGAAACAGACCAACATAGCCATGGTCACCGATGGCGATGGGATTCCGGTCATGTTCCGTATGCTCCCCGGGAGCATTGCTGACATGGCGGTGATGAAGGACACCGTCCGTGATATGAAGGACATGGGCTGCAAGGGAAGGATGGTCATGGACAGAGGATTCGAGAGTGCGGCCAACGTATCCGCTCTGATGGATCTGGATATGGATTTCACCATGCCTTCGAACGTGAAAGCTGAGCCGATCAAGAAGCTGATGTCCAAAGCGATAGACGAACTGAAGGCATCGTCCTCGTTCGCCTTCCACGAGGGGAAGGCGTACAAGTATGCGGAGTATGAGGTGGGGGTGATCGATACCGAAGATGGATACGAGTATATCGTCGAGGTCCCCAGGAACCACAAGGATTCTGCCGCAGTGAACGTGAGATTCGCAAAATCCAGGAAACTGAAGGCATTCGTGGTGTTCGATCCCTCGAAGGCATCCGACGATATCACGAAGATGATGTCCATGGTGTCTGAGACGGAGATGAGGCTGGAGAACACCAAATACCGCGATCCCGAACTGACGTACAGGAAACTGCCACCGTTCGTAAGGAGGTATTTGGACTACTCAGTCGACGATGATGGATACATGCACATCGAGAGGAAGCAGAACGCATTCACATTCGCGGACAACAGAGCCGGGATGTTCGTGATGCTGGCTTCCTCAGGTACGACATTCGATCAGATGATGACCTCCTACGATGTGAGGGATTGGGTGGAGAAGGCCTTCGACGTATACAAGAACGAACTGGAAGGGGACAGGAACAACACCGGCAATCCGGAACGCGCCAGAGGACGGCTGTTCATAAAGTTCATAGCGCTGATGATGAGGATACGCATCCAGAATGTTTTGAGGGACCACGACCGGGATGTGCTGCGGACCAAGGCGAAGAAGGATTCTGTCAACGGGATGTCGGTGAGCGAACTCCTCCTGTCGCTGAATACGGTGTTCGCCATCGGCAACACGGGCGACTGGAGGCTCACGCACATATCGAAGAACATCAGAGAGATATTCAGCGTCTTCGGACTGGAGCAGATGGAATCGGGCCAGATCGTTCTGGGATGATGTAACCTATACAATCCGCAGATTTAGGTAAGTAATTCAGTCTTTGGGAATTGCAAGGCGTCTGAGATCGCACACCTCGATGCCCGAGATCGGTTCCTTCGGGACATCCTCGAACACAACAAACTCGATCATTCCGGTGACTTGATGGATCTCCTCGCTGTCCTGGCCTCGTGTTGCGGAGGTCTCACCAACCCCACCAACATCGCCAACACATATCCGCCCAAGGCAATGTCCCGCAACACAGTGGACAAGTACATCGGGTTCTTTCAGGACTCTTTCCTCCTCTCGGAATCGAAAAGATACGATATCAGGGGCAGGAAGATCATCAAGGGGCAGCAGAAATACTATTTCGAGGACCTCGGTCTGATGAATGCCATCCTCAATTTCAGAGAGATGAAGACCAGGGTTCTGATAGAGAACGCTGTGTATAACGAACTCATATCCAGAGGATACAATGTGGATGTCGGGCGCATCGATTACCGCAAAAGGAAGGACGGCGTGAACAAGATAGTAACGCTGGAGACAGATTTCGTCGTCAATAAATCGTCCGAAAGGCTGTACATCCAGGTTGCTGAAGGGATAGACGAACCCGGGAAACTCGAACAGGAAGAAGCGTCTCTTCTGCGCATCAAGGACGGGTTCGGTAAGATCATAATGGTCAATACAGACACACCGCAGCACTTTACAAAGAATGGAATTCGCATAATGTCGATCCTGGATTTCCTCATGGATAAGAAGTGTCTTGACCAGTTTTGAAAAATCTACGTAAAAGCACGTAAGTTTTTCAAAGTAAATTTTGAAGTGTGACAGGAATTCCAAATATGACAAAAACCCGGCAAAATGCTGTGCCGAAAAACCAAATTTACGGGGAAAGAGGGGCTTCCGCCCCTCTGAAAAGTTTACTGTTCTTCGTCGGAACCGGCGACAGCAGCGATGTCAGCTTCTGCAGCGGACCTGCCGTGCAGGAACTTGGGTCCGACCCAGTTCCACTTGCCCATGAGGTGCATGGCGGCGGGGACGATGTAGGTCCTGACGATCAGTGCATCCACGAGGATGGCGAACCAGAGTGCGAATCCTATCTGCTGAAGCAGGAGGGTGCTCGAGAGCATGAGGGTTCCGAAGGTAAATGCCATGATGATTCCGCAGATGGTGATTACCGATCCGGAATGGAGCACGGCCTGGTGGATGGCCTCATCGTTGTCCATACCCTTGTTGAACCTGTACTCCCTGATCCTGGTGGTAAGGAGGATATCGTAATCCATTCCCAGTCCGAGACAGATCACAAGTAACAGAATCGGCAATAGCCAGAGTACGCCGGCGTGGAGAACATCGGTGTATAAGAGCTGGGTGATCGCCACAGTCCAGATGACCGACATGAAGATGGTGACTACCGACCTTATAGGGGTAAAGTAGGACTTCATGACGAAGAACAGCAGGATGATGATGAGGATGAGTGCGGTAAGCTCGATTTTGAGGAACTGAGTACCCATTTCGTTGGAGATCTCCACCATCACGGCTGCCGTACCGGAAACCATTACCTTGTTGAGATGGGGCAGGGACGATACCTGACTGTGCACCAATTTGGAGAAATTGTTGACAGTATCGATGGATTCGTTCGCCATGACGGAAGCCTTGGTAGTCATAGAGACCTTCGCATAGGTGATGTGTGAACCCACAACGACACTGGTTCCTCCGCCCTGTGCTTCAGGGACTGCAACGACAGACTCGGTGGTTCCGAAATGTCCGGTCTTCACGAGAATGAAGTAATTCATGATGTTTGCGAGCTTTCCGCCTGCTGCGGCATCGAGCATTGCAAGAGGGACGGTCTCCTTACCCATGGATTTCAATGTGTTGTTGACCTCGTTGATAGCCACAAGCGCAGCAGAACTGCACTTGGGGTTAGTGGCGGCTGTAGCCAATACACTACCCATGACTGCGGTGGAAGGATCGAGTCCTGCGATGAGGTCTTCCCATGTGAGCACATAATCGACGGAATTGATGTTCGTATCTCCCGAAGCGAGGACAGCATCAGTCAATGAATTCAAAGACGCTATCGTTTCGTCTTTATTCGCAGACCAATCGAGGGCATACAGCGATACGCCTGCGAGGCTTGCTGCGGAAATGGTTCCCAATTCGTCAGTCTCTATGACTGCATAGTTGGGCATGGCTGTTCCTGCAAGACCACTGTCCGCAAGTACGGTCATACCCTCCTGGGATTCCCCACTCATGATGGAACCGACCATATCATAAGAGGATTCGGAGTTGGCATACACATACACCATGGGAACGGAGAACAGGATGGTGGCGATGATGACTGCTTTCGCGTGCTTGATGGAGAAGTGGGTGGAGATGTCGAAGTACTTGTGTGCGGCATTTCCCATCTTCTTGATGTATCCCCTCTCGAGCTTAGGGCCGCTGGCTCCGGAGGGCCAGAACAGTTTGTCACCAAGCAGGACAACGAGGGAGGACATGAGTGTGAGGGCTGCGAGAAGAGCGAATACGATTCCGATGGCGAGTCCGAGACCCATTACGCTGACGACCTGGAAGTCGCAGACCATCATGGCACCGAATCCGATCATGACGGCCATTCCGGAGGTGAACACGGATTCCCCGGCCCACATGATTGCTTCCTTGCATGCATCGAGGTGTTCGAGACCACGACGTCTTTCCTCCCTATACCTAGACAGGATGAAGATACAGTAATCGCATCCTGCACCCAACATGGAGGTCAGGAGGAGCATCTGCACGATGTAGAAGATATCGAGGACCTGTCCGAGGAAGAACAGGGAACACATCACGAGTGCGTATGCGACTCCGATGGTGATCGGAGGGGCACCTGCAGCAACGGGGGACCTGAAGAACAGACCGACGAGGAACAGGATGAGGAAGATGGAGATGGGCTCGACGAGAGACAGATCATGGGACATTCCCTGACCGGCATCGTAGGAAACCGCGGGGGAACCCGTCACGTAGGTCTTCAATCCAGAGATATCGTTGCCGGAGCTGGTTGCATATGCTTCCATCTGCTGTTTGAAGAACGCCCTGAGATTGGCTGTGTCATCACGGATGACGTCCGAATCCAAACTGTTGTAGAACGCTAGAATCAACACCAGACCGTTATCGGTCACGGGGACGAGCATCGTACCCTTGATCTTCTCCTGCGTCTTCAATGCGTCTGAAACCGATGTGGCCGCAGCGATTGCGATGGGCGCCTGCGTGGCATCCGCCTTATCGAAGGTTATAAGCAGCATGGGTGCGCTACTTTGGTCGGCTGCTGTCTCAAAATTCTGGTTCGCGATGATCGCACCGTCTACTGATTCGGTGGTCTTGCCGCCCATACTAGCCATATCATAGCTCAGCTTCTCCGATGCATGCATCATCGGGTAGACTGAAGCGCAGAGCAGGACTACCCACAGAATCAGCACGATCTTCGCGTGCTTGGTAATTCCGTTCGCCAATTTCTCGAATATCATTCCAATACCCCCTGCTCTTCTAAGAGCAGGTCGCGCCCGCGCATTATTACACGCAGGGCTGTCTGTCACCCCCAAATCGCTCTTATGATATAAATGTTGAACAAGCTCAACTGTACGTGGCAAAATATAAGGTGGATTGCGACGATTACACTCCCGTACAGAGCGACAAACCCTTAAATAAAGCGGGAGTGTTGAACGTGCTCAAGAATTCGAAGATGAAAAAGCCGATCGTTACCTTCTCGAAGGGCGAAGAGTCCAAAAAAAGAGTGCTCAATGCAGCACTGGCACTGTTCTCGGAACAGGGCTACGAGAAGACCACGATGAGGCAGATCATCTCGAAGTCCGGTGTGCTGAACGGAAGCGTGTATTACGCTTTCAAGAACAAGGAGGGGATCTACGAGTACGTCTTCGACCTGATCCTCGACAGGATGTACACCGATTTGGACACCGACGGCATGGACCTGCTGAGCGTGTACCTCATGCCCCTGGCAGTGGAGATGTCCGCGGTGAACGAGAACAAGATGATCGCCGAGATGATCTTCCACGCACACCGTTCGTGGCCCATCAGCCAGAACATGATCTACCGCTACTACGACTATCTGTGCCAGCACTACGATAAGATGGGATGGCCTGCCGACAAGGAACGTCTCAGCCGCATATGCACCGTCATCGGCGGGATCGTCAGGACATTCTGCGAGGAGTCCTTCTCCATCGGGGGTAAGGAGGATATGAAGGAGGACCTCAGGTGCATCGCGGACTGCGTCTGCGCGCTGATGAGGCTCCCGCTGGCGGATGTGGATTCCGTCATCGCCAAGGTCCTGAGTCAGGTCGACAGCAGGAAGAAGATCCTCGAAGGGCTCTCGTTCTGACTGTTTTTGATTCTGTGGAAGTACGATTAATCTGAATTCCACGGCCGTAAAAGTACGATGAATCTGAATTCCACGGGTTTATATATAAACAAATCCTAACTTACTCTGTGGAAAGGAAGATCACAGACGAACTCCTGAAATGGAAGGCAGACAAGCAAGGCAAATGCCTTACCGTTCAGGGGCAGAGGCAGGTCGGGA
>CAMNNR010000075.1 GCA_946545675.1 uncultured Thermoplasmata archaeon
CCCTGATGAAGGACGGAATCGTCCGCGGATTCTCCGGTGTCGCACTGTACAAAGGCAAAGTCGACGGCATCGACCTCGTATGCCTGATCTCTCCCGCCAGTCCCCAGCTTCCCGACCCCAGAGCTGCGGCCGCGCTGCTGGAACCCCTTTCCAAGCTGATACCCAAACTCGACGTGGATCCCGCGCCCCTCTACAAGGAGGCGGAGGAGATTGACGGCAGGATCCGTGCCCAGCAGACGCAGCAACCAATCGTTAATAACCAGGACAATCTTTACGGGTGATTAACATGGCTTGTCTCGTCCCGAAAGAATTCTTCATTACCTCTGGTTACGCAACCAGTCCCGTATCTGATCTCAACGCATTCGACTTGGCGCTCCTCAATGCCAAGATCAGCGAACAGAACCTCGTGGCAGTCTCCTCGGTCATCCCCGACGGGGCCGTCGAGGTCGACGTCAGGCCCATCCCCATGGGGGCGGTCACTTTCTGCGTACTGTCCCAGATGAGGGGATATTCCGGCGAGAACATCGCTGCCGGGATCGCGTACGCCTACAGGAAGGACGGTCACGGAGGATATGTCGCTGAAGGGCATCTCCACGGCAATGCCGACGACCTCAAATACGAGCTGAGGAGGAAGATGGAGGAGATGTCTCGCATCCGCGGCGTCGAACTCGGGGAGATCAACTTCCGCGTGGAAGAGCTGTCCGTGCCCCAGAAGACCTACGGATGCTGTATCTCTTCCCTCGTTTTCTGCGATTTCAGGTGATTCCCTGTACGCTGTCATCGTCTGCAAGAACTGCCATCGCTACAGGATAGCGGATATGAACGACAAGGTCTCAGTGTGCCCGTACTGCGGCACCAAAAGGGACCATGCGAGAGCGAAGCGTTATTACGAGAGCGATGACCAGCAGATGTGCAGAGCGGCGATGAACCAGCTCACAGGATTCTTCGAGGAGGAGGAACACAAGAAGCCCTCCCCCGACATCGACCCCTATTCCACACTCGAATACAAGTACGAGCACTGCCGTTCGCTGGAGGAGAAGATGGAGACCCTGGCCACCGGCCTGACGGAGATCTACGGGGAGTTCACCTTCGAGGACCTGGAAAAACTGGAACCCAAGAATGCTGAGAAGATGATGAAGGCCATGCTTGTCAATGGGTACATCCACGAGACCAAGTACGGCCGCTACAAGGCCTGAATCAATCCCTGGATTTCTTTCCCTTCGCATTCATACGGTCCACTTCCTTGACGAGGAGTACGACCTCTTTCTTGAACGCGTAGATGAGGTACATCACCGAGATCACGAGGCACATCGCCGCCACCAGCCAGAAATAGGTGGCGTCGCCCACGTTTGTCAGAGCGATCCAGAAGACCGCCCAGAACACGACGTTGTAGATCATCGCCTGCACCGCATACTGCATCGGGATGTGTCTGGCTATACCGTCGCCGACGGTGACTCCCACCGCACTGTACTGGAACAGCATGGCGAGGGAAAGGATGAACAACACCCCGTAATCCCCGAGACCGAGGGCACCTCCGAGCCCGTCTGCGGATATGGACAGCCAGTAGATCAGTCCCGTACCGGTTGCCGCTCCGGCCCCCAATCCGAATCCGTAACCGTAGAAGATGCTGTCCGATTTCCCGCGGTAACGCTTCAGATTGAGACAGGCGGTGACGACCATGACCTGGATGAGGGCATAGACGATCAGCGAGAGTATGTCGTTCAGGATGTATGAGAATGCCAGGAACATCACTGTCCCGGCCACGAGCCCCACCGTGAAGAGCATGAAGAAGGAGGGGTCGCTGAAATACGGATACTCTGTTGCCGGATAGGTGTACGGCCTCAGCAGAACATACATTAGCAGGAGTGCTGGGGCGAAACCCATAATCACTGCGATGTAGAAGATATCCATGCAAACCCATCTATAAACATGTATAAAAGGGGTCAGTAGCGGCGTCCGCCTGAGCGTCCGTTCTTCCCCGACCGCCTGTTGCCATTACCCTCAGGGCGGTTGCCACCCCTGTTACGGTAGTTGTTATGGCGGGCATTTCTGCCATTCTGGGTCTTTTGTTTGGGGCGGGTGGCGCAAGCATCGGGTGCGGGAGCTGTCTTCCCGGCCATGATCTTATCGTAATAGTGTACGACCATACACGAGGTCTCGCATTTGCCGCAGGATATGCACTTCTCTGGATCCACTTTCATGCCACCCTTGATTCTGATGGCCTTGCGGGGGCAAGTCTTCGCACAGATGCCACACTGCGTACACAATTCCGCTCTGATCAGAGCCTTCACCGCTTTCTCGAATGTCTTCTCAGCACCCTTGGCATCTTCGGCAGTGACTGAGACCTGTCCTCCCCCGAACAGTCTGGCTCTGCCGGTCTTCATCTTGACCAGAGCGATCTCGAATTCGGAGGAATACTTCACATCCCCGACAGTCCTCAGGGCGTCTTCCACATAGGAGAAATCCCTGTTGCGGGGCACCGTGGCGATGGCTTCCATCGAATAACCGCCTGCGACGCATACGGAGGCGCCCTTCATCATCTTCATGGAGAGGCCGTTGCCGCCCTTGGGCTCGGTACGGAGATCCAGCCCTTCGGCCAACTGTCTCATCTTCGGAGGGAGGACCTTCCAGCGCCAGAACCCCATATCTATGTATTCCGGGGGCAGACCGTTGCGCTCGGCATACCTGTGGAGGTAGGCTTCCCAATCCTTGTACATGTCGGGGTGGATGCGGGAGGTGTTCCTCCATTCGCTGGCCAGACATGATGCGCAGAGATAGCAGCCGATACGCTCGAAATCCCTCTCGTAGAGCGGATTGTAATCGAGATTGCGCATCCAGATGTATCCCCATATCTCGGCTGCACACCAATCCCTCACCGGGTTGAGGTTCGTCTGGTTGGGGACGAAGGGGTTGCGGGTGACGAACTGCGTGTCCGCACGGGAGAATGACTCCAGAGAACGGTTCCCCTCGCAGGTGATGGTGCCCTTGGGGTACTGTTTAGCGATGAGATCGGAAATGGGGCCGAGCTTGCACACCTTGCAGCACCACCTGAAATCCTTGGCAGGCGGGCCGAAGGTGTCGACGTTGTCCTTGAAAGCGGTACCGGCTTCGGCCATATGAAGTACGAGATTATTCTCCTTGGCGAACCTCTCAACATACTCGAGGGTCTCCGGGAACTCCAGTCCCGTGTTGGTGAAAAGCAGCTCTGGGTCTTTGACTGCGCGTGCCGTTATGCCGTATGCGGCAAGAGAATCCTTGCCTCCCGAGAACGAAACGGTCACGGGCTGGTTATGGCCACTGAGGTAACTGCGGATCTCCTTGACGCCGGTCTTCTCGAGAGCCTTCAGATGGTCAAGATTGCATTCCACGAAAACCGCACGGTCAGCATCTGGGGAACGGGGGAACTCCGATGGTGCGTTGAGATCCCTGACGCGTAAGGCCTTTTCAGCGGATTTCATATCGCCGCTGGGGGCCATCGATACCCCGGGTCCGACCTTCTGGCCCTTCCTCAGGATCAACGGCTCTTCGATGCCGAATTCACCTATGACCTCTGAGACGTTCTCCCCTGCGACTCCTTTTCCCTTGAGATGGCCGGATACTCCGAATATCCTCACTATGTTCTTGGTCGCCACGGGACCGAAGAGTTCCGCACCCACCTGTCTCAGCTCCACTTTCAGACAGTCGGCGGCGATATCGAACCTCAGCACCCCGATCACGTTTCCATGGGCCACGATCTCATCGGTGCGGTCCTCGCCCGGCACCTTGTTGAAGAACACCGATTTTCCCTTCACCGGTTCGGCGGTACCGAATGCTTTGACGAACAGATCCTCCAGGATCTGCACGCTTTCCCCCATGCAGGGACGTATGTCTCCGGGACTGTTGATCTCGAACTCCCTGCCTTCGGAACCGCATCTGGAACATCTGTTCCCCAACAGCAGGGTCCCGCAATGGTCACACCACCTGCGGGTCTCCTTCCCGTTCGCGATATTCGTCCTGACAGGGCACATATTCAGCCAATCCGTGTTTGGCATAATTAATCTTCCCTTCCAACCGAATTTATTATATCGGTAGTTTATTCAGAGACTTATGGCAGGACTGGACATTGATAACATGAGGTACGCTACCACCGTGCCCACGAAGTTCAGCAAGATCGAGCTGAGGGACATTGCCATTTCCATTGCGGTTCTGTCCCTGGCATTCGTCATCATGTTCCGCAGCTCACCCTTCATGACGACGTTCTTCCAGTACTACATGGGTGACCTGTGGGTACTCGGTATGTTCGGCATGATGACGGTCATCGTCATCTTCAGTTTCCTGCTCCACGAATTCGGACACAAGTTCACCGCCCAGAGGATGGGGATGTGGTCGGAATACCGCATGTTCCCCAACGGTCTGCTGATAACCCTGGTTATGAGCATCTTCGGATTCCTTTTCGCCGCTCCGGGTGTCGTCTACATCAGGGGATACGTGACCAAGGAACAGGACGGGAAGATCAGTATCGCCGGTCCCCTCGTGAACATCGTCCTCGCCGTCATCGGATTGGCATTAGCCTGTGCGTTCAACGGCAGCCCCATCGTGGTGTTCTTCTACCTGATGTTCACTCTGAACTCTTCACTGGCACTGTTCAATCTGCTGCCCATCGCCATCCTCGACGGTGCGAAGATAATGAGGTGGAACACGGTCTACTGGGGGATCGCATTCGCCATCGCTGCAGTACTCTTCGCCAGCAGATGGTTCGGATTCCTGCCGGGATTCTACTATACCCTGGGCTGATCCTGAAAGACGCTGCAAAGAATCCCCTACACGGGATTGCGCTGTCAAAAATTGATTAAGGTGATAGAGGGGCTTGGTGCCCCTCCTGTTTCACATGAACTCGGGGCAGGGGTACCTGAGGTTCCTCAGAGGGGTACCGGTCCACTGCTCGGCTTTTCCGGGGTTAAGGATGTTCTTGGGGTCGAAAGCGGCTTTGAGTGCCTTGATGCATTCGATCTCGGACTTCCTCTCGTCCTGGAAGTTGAGTGCCTTGGATATTCCGACACCGTGCTCACCGGTGACGGTTCCGCCGAGTTCGACGCACTTGGCGAAGATCTCGTTGACGGCTCCGAATCCGCGTTCCCATTCGTCCTTGCGGGTAGGATCGAGGACCATCTTGGTGTGAAGGTTTCCGTCGGAAGCGTGGCCGTAAGTGGCGATGGTGACGTTGTACTTCTCCGCGGTCTTCTGGAAGAACTCCACAGCCTCAGGTACCCTGGAGACGGGGACGCCCATGTCGTCAGCGAGAGACACGGAAACGTATCCGGGCTTCAGGACGGATAGGGATGCGAGGACGGACTTCCTGGCATCGGTCCATTTGGCAATCTCCTTGGCATCAAAGGAAGGGGTGACTGATACGGCCTTCTGGGCCTTGGCGACCTCTTCGACGATCTTGAGGTCCCTCTGGATGATCTCGTCGGTCTCACCGTCGACCTCGACGATGATGAGCGCGTTGACATCGGGCAGGGGTTTGCCGCGTGCCTTGTTGACAGCATCGATGCTGATCTTGTCCATGAGCTCGCAGGATGCGGGGATCAGGGGCTTGGCGATGATCGCGGAGATGCACTGTCCTGCATCGACGACCGAATCGAATGCGCAAAGGCAGGATGCGGATTTCTTGGGTTTGGTGGTGATCTTGAAGGTGATCTCGGTGATCACTCCGAGGGTACCCTCGGAACCGCACATCAGGCGTGCGAGCTGGTATCCGGAGGAGTCCTTGATGGTGCGGGTTCCGGCGCGGACGATGTCCCCGTTGGCCCTCACGAAGGTAAGTCCCAGGACGAAGTCCCTGGTGGCACCGTACTTGACCGCCCTCATACCCGATGCGTTGGTGGCGACCATTCCTCCGACCTGACATGCCTCGGCGGAACCGGGGGAAGGAGGGAAGAAGAATCCGTGCTTGGCGAGCTCAGCGTTGAGGTCGTTGTAGACACAGCCTGCCTCGACATCGACCCAGAGGTCCTTGACGCTGATGTTCTTGATCTTGTTCATCTTCTGCATCGAGAGACAGATTCCACCCTTGATTGGGACGGCTGCACCGCAGAGTCCGGTACCCGCACCCCTGGGGGTGACTGGGATCTCGTGCTTGTAAGCGATCTTCATGATCTCCGAGACTTCCTCGGTGGTAATTGGCTGGACAACCACTTCGGGGTCGTGGTGGTAGATCGAAGCGTCGAATCCATAGGTGTAGAGCACCGCGGGGGAGGTGGACATGCGATCCTTACCAACCACCTGCTCCAGTTCGTCGAGAATCTTCTGGTCTAGTGCCATTGTTATCGCGTGCACATTCGGACACGCGCTTATAATTATTGCCATAACGGCGGTGAGGGCGCACGCAACACATTATAAAGGAGGTCAGATTAGCGATTCGTATGAAATCCATGATTGTACTGCTCGGTCCCCCTGGAGCAGGTAAAGGAACCCAGGGCGAGAAACTCCAGACCGAACTCGGCTATGTCAGGCTCTCCACCGGAGACATGCTCCGCGAGGCTGTCAGGAACGGCACCGAACTCGGAAAGCTCGCCAAGACCTACATGGACTCCGGCG
>CAMNNR010000076.1 GCA_946545675.1 uncultured Thermoplasmata archaeon
TTCGTCTTCCTTATCTCCACGCTCATGAGCATCCCCTTCGCCGATGTGGCCGATGTACCTGGGACGGTCACCGACCTGAAGGTGGTGTCCGACCTGCTGGGAATGGGAATCCTGATGACCCTGGTCCCCTACTACCTGCAGATCTATGCCATCAGGTACATCTCCGCCGTCACCGTGAACATCATAGGGCTCATAGAGGTGGCCGCAGCGGTACTCGTGGGCATGGTGTTCTACGACGAGACCCTGGGCCTCATGAACATCGTCGGAATGGTCCTGATCCCCGCTTCCATAGTCCTCATGAACGTCGACGTGAGGAAGCGCCTGAGGGAGCGTGAGGAACGCCTCAGGAAGCAATAATCCCTACATCCGCACACCTTATATCCTGCCGGGGATTAGTCACGTTGAAATGTTCATACCCACCACCCCGGAGGAGATGAAGAAGCTGGGCTGGGATGCCCTCGACATCATCCTCGTCTCGGGAGACACCTATATAGATTCGTCCTACAACGGATCCGCTGTCGTCGGACACTTCCTCATTTCCGAGGGGTTCAGGGTGGGTATAATCTGTCAGCCCGACGTGAAATCCGAGAAGGACATCCTCCGTCTCGGGGAACCGGGACTGTTCTGGTCGGTCAGTTCGGGATGCGTGGACTCCATGGTGGCCAATTACACCCCCACCAACAAGTTCCGCAAGGATGACGATTTCACTCCCGGGGGAATCAACGATCGCCGCCCCGACAGGGCCTGCATAGCATATTCCAACCTCATCAGGAGGTATTCCAAAGGGAAACCGATCGTCCTCGGCGGTATCGAAGCGAGTCTCCGCCGGGTCGTCCACTACGATGCCTGGTCGGATTCCCTCAGGCGTTCGATAATCTTCGATGCCAAAGCTGACGCGATAACCTACGGTATGGCCGAACTGAGCAATCTCGAGCTCGCTATCTGCCTCCGCGACGGGAAGGACTGGCATTCTGTCAGAGGGATATCGTACATCGGAAAGGAGATCCCAGAGGATTTCCTCGAGATCCCTTCCTTCGAGGACTGCAAATACGATTCCAAACTTTTCAACAGGGCCTTCCGGGACTTCTACGAGAACTGCGATCCCGTGACCGCCAGAGGCCTGGCCCAGAAGCACGGCGACCGTTACCTCATCCAGAATCCTCCTCAGAGGCTCCTCACGATCGAGGAACTCGACAGGGTCTATTCCCTCGATTACGAGAACGCTGTCCACCCTTACTACGCGAAGGATGGCATCGTGAAGGCCATGGATACCATCAAGAGCTCCATCACTTCCCACCGCGGATGCTACGGGGAATGCTCCTTCTGTGCCATCGCCGTGCACCAGGGAAGGACCGTCGTCAGCAGGAGCGAGGAATCCATCATAGCGGAAGCAAAGCGCATCACCGAATCGCCCAATTTCAACGGATACATCTACGACGTGGGCGGACCCACTGCGAATATGTATGGTATCGAGTGCAGGAAGAAGATCGAGAAAGGAGCATGTACAGACAGGAAATGCCTATTCCCGGCACCCTGCCCCTCCCTCCATATCGACCATGCGAGACAGATGGCACTGCTTCAGAAATTATCGGAACTCCCCGGTGTGAAGAAGGTGTTCGTCACCTCGGGGATACGTTACGATATGGTGGTCTACGACCGCAGAAACGGTCAGGGATACGTGGATCTCATCGTCAGGGACCATGTCTCCGGACAGCTGAAGATCGCCCCCGAACACGTGAACGAGGACGTGCTCAAACTCATGGGGAAACCCGGGCCCAACGTCCTCCTGGATTTCAAGGACATGTTCGACGAATCCAACAGGAGACAGGGTAAGAAGCAATTCCTCACCTACTACTTCATCGCCGCACATCCGGGCTGCGGCAACCGTTCCATGGAGGAGCTGGGAAGATTCGCACACACGGAACTGAAGACCAATCCGGAACAGATCCAGATCTTCACCCCCACGCCGTCGACGGTCTCCACCCTGATGTACTATACCCGCAGGGACTATGCAGATAAGCGCAACGTGTGGTCCGAACACGTCCCCCAGCTCAAACAGAAGCAGAAGGACCTCGTGAACAGGAGGAGATGAATGTCCAATCACAACGATTTCCGGCTGAAACAGCTTGCCGCACCGCTGTTCGAAGCACGCGGATACCATCTCATCGAAGCGCATTTCACCGCTTTCAAGGAGATGAATTTCAGGTGGGAGATCAGGGGGAAGAACATCATCTTCAAGGTATCCGATTACCTCGACGAAGCCCCTGATATAGTCATCCAGGAGTTCGTCAAAGGGGCATTGACATACATCTTCGGGGGAAGGCACGTGTGGGGGAAAGCGTACCTCGATTACACCAGATCCGATGCTTTCATCCTCCTCAAACGCCCCGTATATTACAAGAGAGGAAGGAGACTCGCCCGTACGGATGTGGGGGAATTCCGCAACATATTCGACGCTGTTCAACGGCTCATCGACAGGGGATTGCTCACAGAAGATGACATCCAGAACACACTTTTCACGTGGACTTCGGACCCCACACTCACCCGCTTGGGATACTGCACGCAGATGTTCCGCATCGTCGTGATTTCCTGCGTATTTGACGACCCGGACATTCCCGAGGACCTGTTCGATTTCGTGGTCTATCACGAATGCATGCATCTCAGACAGGGTTACCGCCCGTTCAACCGCACTCCTCACGATGCCGCGTTCAAGGCTTCCATGCATCTCTACCCCGGTGAGCGCGAATTGGACCAAAGATTGCATGATATTCCGGAACTATATAAAAAATCGAGAAAAAATATTCTTAAAAATCAATCTATAAAAAATTAAGCTAAATGCTTTATTGACATAACTAATAATGACTTACAAAACTACTTTAACAAAAAGGTGGATTTACGAGCATGGAAGAAGGAAAGGAGAAGAACACCTTCGTGATGGAGACCGACGACGGCCCTATAGAGATGACCCTTTCCGAAGTGAAGACGATGGCATCCAGGGGAGACACGGATGCCATGTTCGCCCTCGGTATGGCCTATGTCTTCGGCCATGCGGTGGAACAGGACAAGGGAAAAGGATACGATCTGCTGGAAAAAGCCGCGAATGCCGGCAATCCAGATGCGAAGATCCTCCTGGTCCAGCTGTATTTCGACGGGGATTATCTCGACTTGGACAAAGACAGGGCCTGGCAGTACATCCAGGATGCGAAGAATGTCGGGATACCCGAAGCGCTTCTCTATTCCGGTCTAGCCTATATGGACGGCATCGGTGTGGAGCAGAACTACGAAACAGCAGCCAGCGAATTCGCAGCCGCCGCACAGCAGGGAAATCAAGAGGCCAGGAATTCCCTCGCATACCTGTACATGAACGGTCTCGGCGTTGAGAAGAACGAGGAGAAGGCATTCAAACTCTTCAAGAACGCAGCCAATTCGGGCAATGTCAACGCGATGTATCAGACAGGGATCTGCTACCAGTTCGGTGCCGGATGCAGCGAGAACTGGTCCAAGGCAGCCGATTATTTCACTAAAGCAGCGGAACAGGGCGATACCGAATCCATGGAGACCCTTGCATACCTCTATTACACCGGCTCCCCGGATCTACAGCAGAACATGGTGAAGGCGTTCGAATGGTTCCTCAATGCCGCAGGGAACGGCAGTATCAGCGGTATGTAGGCCGCCGGTTGTTTCTACGCTGAGGGCATCGGTACCTCCAAGAACCTGAAGGAAGCCAGGAAATGGCTCAAGATGGCCGCTGACAACGGAGATAAGGAAGCCAGAGCACACCTGGACCGCCTGGACTGAAACCTATTAATCTTTTATTATACATCCAGTGTGCATGAGCGATTCCAACGAGCAGAGTCCCGAGTTCATCTATTCCCAGGCCATCTCCTACCTCCAGGGCGACGGAGTCAAGGCCGACAGCGCCAAAGCCGCCGAACTTCTGGCGAAGGCCGCTGAGATGGATTATCTGCCCGCCGTGAGGGATCTCGGAATCCTCTATCTGAACGGCGACGGAGTCCCCACCGATTACGAGAAGGCATACCAGTACATCAACAAGGCCGCCTCGAAGATGGATCCCAACGCGGTCTATCACCTCGCTCTCATGTACGAGAACGGGACCGGGGTGCAGAAGGACCTCTATCAGGCTCTCAAGCTCATGGCGTTCTGTGCCGCGGCGAACTATACCGGCGCAGTGGAAGACGCGGACCGCATCGAGGACGAATTGGACGCAGCCCGCAACAAGTACCTCGACGCCCGCCCCATCATCAGCCTCGACATCTCCGAGGTAGATGTGGAAGCATGCTGTTGCAAGCCCATGCTCGATGCGGTGAAGAACAAGGACATCACCATGGACATGACCTACAAGGGTCCCGCTCTCTTCGGTGCCGACGAGGACGGCAACGAGATCGTCCTTGAAAAGTGTCCCTTCTGCGGAAAACTCCCCCGCATCGTCTCCCACGACAAGGTTTATTGAAAATCACCATTTTTCGCTGATTTTCTTACAAAACTATCGTTTTGACACACAAATCATAGTGGAAATGATACCCTAAAATAGGTGTATTCTGTTGGGATAGCGCAGAGCAATCTGTTTGGTGAATGCCATGGATGGGACAATGGATGTGGAAAGCCAAATCAGGCTTATGCGTAACGTGATCGGACGCAAGTACATGGAGATGGACGACTTCATCGAGAAGTGCGTCGTTTCCCCCGAAGATGCTGAGATCTACGAAGCGCTTATCGAATTACTCAAGAACGACGTCAGGGGATACAAGGCCATCATCGAGAGTCTTGAAGGAAACGACTCCGGTGAGAAGCAATTATACGATATCGCCTCCCTCTCCGAAAGGGAAGTCGGTTTGTATAACGACATCTACCTTCCGCTCCTCAGCGAGAACGATTTCGAGGACGAGAGGCAGGCGATGCAGTTCAAGTCGAACTTCAAGACCGATTCGGAGCTGAGCAAGTATGTCAAGGCAGGCAGGGCAGCCCTCGACAGTCCTCTGCTCATCACCCTCATGGCTCGCAACAGCGACATTGCGGCCTCCATCGGCAAACTGGTGCTTTCGGAACCTGAACTCGCCAGTGCGCTGGAAGACGAAACCCTTTGATGAACCTCAGGGCCGGCCAACCCGGCCCACTTTTTGCACAATTCCTTTATCTCTGACGCTTATTCACCCTTATGTTCGCGAAGGCTTGCGAAAAGGCAATGAAATTCACCCACCCTCTGGTGGCTTCCACCAGAGCGTTCGACGGAACCCTCACATCTTCTATCGGGACCTACTTCTTCATCAGCAAGGACGGTTGGGCGATCAGTGCCGCGCATGTCTTCAATTCCTTCCTCAAATTCCAATACGATCAGAAGCATCTGAAGGAAGCGGAGGAGATGAGGAAGAAGGATGAGGCACAGGGCACTCCTTCCCACGTGCAGATGGACCCGAAATGGCTCACAAACCACTCCGTATGGTTCGGTGCCGACCAGATCAGGCTCTCCCAGCTCCACATCTTCGGGAATTATGACCTCGCAGCCTTCAAATTGGAGAACATCCCCGAGAATTTCGTGCAGGAAGTCGCTGTCTTCGGCAATCCCGAGGATCTGAAGGTCGGAGCGAGCCTCTGCCGTCTCGGATATCCCTTCATCAAACTCGTGCCCCAGTTCGAGAACAACAACTTCCGCCTTCCTGCGGATATCAACAAGGTCCCTCCGTTCCCCAACGACGGAATTTTCACCCGTACCGTTCTGGAACCTAGGCAAAAGGGAGAAGCTCCCGTGAAATACCTCGAGACATCCTCGCCCGGACTCAAAGGACAGTCCGGAGGGCCCATCTTCGATGTGAACGGTGTGGTCTATGCTATGCAGGTCAAGACAGCCCACCTCGATCTCGGATTCGCACCTTCCGTGGAGGAGAAGGACATGTCCTATTCTGCTCACCAGTTCCTCAACGTCGGAGTGGGATTGCACATCGATGTGATCGAGAAACTCCTGCTCGAGAAGAACATCCCGTTCCAGACCGTGAACAAGGGAAACGACGGGTACACATACGTCATCAACTGAGTTTCTCGCCTTTGCTTCGGGTCGCGAATCTGCTGTTATTCAGGTTATTTAAAAATTAAGTAATTAACGTATTTGCTTTATTTTTACACGGGCCTCAGGAAATATTTGTCTTACTCAATATTTTGCACTATAATTTTGCATGTTATCTACATTCATAAAATAGTTAAGGAGTTACGCAATTTGCTTTACAAATTAATAACCTCAAATTTTTGATGAAATATGGAGCAAAAGTATTAATTTACGCATGTTTTTACCAATTTTGATAGAAAATAGGGGAAAAAATACACTTTTTCTAAAAGTATATATCAACTCTGTCAACAACGGACTCCCGAATATCGACAAAAATATCGACAAAAAATCCCGGGTAAATGGGCTGAAAATTTTGAAACTCAAAAAATCAGATCAAAATTTTCTAAAAATCTGAATTTTACTCAATTTTTGAAAAAATACCCTATGTTTTTTACATTAAATCTACTGTCTCTAATTAGTTAAGTATAATGCTTAATTG
>CAMNNR010000077.1 GCA_946545675.1 uncultured Thermoplasmata archaeon
GAACTGATATCTGTGGCCCCATAGAGGGGATTTGCACCCATTTCCTTCACAGTGTCAGGAGTGATAATTTGCATTCCCGAGGTGGTAGAATACACACCGAGGTAGCCGATGGATCCTTTCGTGCCCAATGTGTAGGTGGCGGAGAGGGTATTATCGAGTGTTCCGCCGTTCATCTTGGAGTAATTTACGGTGAGTTCGTCACCCGGATGGGTGATCTCCATGAACTTCGAGAAGCCCTGTGCGGTGTAGAAATAATAGGTCGTTCCCTTGTATACCACGGACCTCATCCAAGTGTCCTTGAGATCTGATGCTGGCCCATCTGAGGCCGTGTTGACAATGTAATTACCCCATACTACATCTTTACTGTATTTCGTACCGCTAGAATCCACATAGCTTACGGTGTTTAGCTCCCCCGCATTCACGTAGGAGAGAGGGGTGTCGTAATACCCATCGGTGTAATCGAATTGGGTTCCGTTGATCTCGGTGATTATGGCGCCTGCGGGGATTGTCCCGTCCACGGGGGAACCGCTTACGACCGAATAGACCGCACACTTGTCATCGTATGGGGAATTCACTCCTCCGAGCAACACTGTTGAGAAGAGAAGGAACGCTATCGCAGCGATGACGAAGTTGGTGGTGATACCCGCAGTATACAGATGGAGCTTGGTGCGCCTTGAAGCTGCCTGCACCTGCTCCTCGTCAGGCTCGACGAATGCACCCAGGGGAAGGACCCCATAAAGCAGACCGGTGTGCTTCACGTCCACGCCGTTGGACTTGCTCTGAAGTCCGTGGGCCATCTCGTGGCACACCAATGCGATTATGAGGCCTGCTAGGCCGTACCAGAAGGGTAATAGCGGGTTCAGACCGGGGATGGCGAGCACATACTCGATCCCCACGCCTCCTCTGGACATCATGGAAGGGATACGAAGCACAGCGAAGACCATGATGTAGACCATCATGACCATCAGGAACAACGATACTATCTGCGAGAAAGTACCGAATGCACTCCATAACCTATGATACTTGGAGAAACGGTCGATGAACCTGATTCCGAAACGGGAATTGATCTTGATTACGGGACCGTATTTCTCCAGACCCTTGCTGAGGAGATTGGGATGTTTCCAGACGTAGAACCATAACGGCACGTAGATTACCGTGAGGATAACCAGGATCAGTACCGTCGTGTTCATGGATACCGAATAAAGATTCGGATATATCATTCTGGCTGGATTATATCGGAGGCATCGCCCGAGTAAATGATACGGCGGGCCCATGCGAGCTTATGCAGCTTGACAGCGGGATCTGAACCTTCCTTGGGGTTCGGATGATCGAAATCGAACCCGAGGAGCACTATCCTGCGGGCCCCGAACTCCCTTGCGAGACAGACACATCTGTCGCCGTCCGTGAATCCGCCGTAATTGAAAACTGTGTTCTCCGGAGGCCCTTGAGTGGTGAGTATAACCGGTCCTGTGAAAAGGGGTGCATAGGTCCTCACCAAATCGGTGTTATCCCCATGTGCCAGAATGAGAGTTACGGCCCCTTCCGAACTGGCTTCCAACTGGGCATTTATGTTACCATCGAGGTCGGTCACCACGATATCCGGTTTATACCCTGCCCTGAGCAGGCGGAGAACGGCCGAACCGGAACATAGAATTGTACCTTCTGGCACATGTGATTTCAGGTCCTCTTCCAACCCGGGTGAATCGCCTATCACGGTCACGGTTTCCTTTATAAGCGGGAGTATGGCTTCCTCATCGCAGAGGTCGGAGTTCATGGTGACCGCTTTGAGCACCCTAACGGACATAGAATCCTCGGCGGGATCGTATCCAAAATCAGCGCACAGTTCCCTGTAGATCGGTTCCCATTCAGAGTACTTCATTGGGAACAATCTCCGTGTGGGACCCACCGAACTTCCTCTTAATCATCGAGTGAAGGATAGAGGACACGATGGCGAGTCCGAATCCGGAAACGATCTCCACGATGTACATGAGGGGCTCGGTGTAATAGAGACCGACGTAATCCATCATGTAATCCAGGATTCCGTTGACGACCAGTCCGATGGAGACGAGGTTGAGGATGAAAGCAACCATCGAATACCTGACTCTGCGGGAATTGAGGTATCCGTCGACGATGAATCCGAATGCGTAGGTCATACCGGAGAACACGAAGAACCAGAACGAATAGACCAGGAAGATCAGGACCATCTGGGAATCACGTTCGATATAGACCTCGCTGATGGAATAGAATCCTACGACGATTCCCACCAATGCGATGCTCAGAGCGGCGGCGAGGAAGACAGTGTGGATACTTCCCCTCTTGGCATCGTTCTTCCAATTATCCAGCATATTGACGATGGTAGATTCGACGCTGTATGCGTAGAATGACATCGCCAATCCGATGACGAAAAAGATGAAGGGCGTCGTTGCATGCGAGATGAACGAGTTGAGGCTTCCTGAGGTGAATAAGGACGAGAGAAGGTATATTCCGGAGACGATCATCATGACCCAACTGATGGGGGCGATGAAACGCCTCCTCTTCTGAGGATCCTCCAGGGTCCTCTTCACCAAGTATAATGTACCCTCCACTCCGGGAGCCTGTTTGACATAGACTTTCCTGACCGAATCCACGGGCACACGCGAGGTGATGATAGGGTAGACATACTCATCCTCAGCACCGTCGCCGACAAGGATCGCACGGTCAGGTTTTACGAGATCGAGAACTTCCTCGAGCTCGTCGACCACAGCCGTATCGGACTTGTAGCCCACGCGCTCGTTACCGCACACCAAAGCAACCTCGAAACTGCCTGCGTCGGGGTCGTTCTCCATCTCGCGATACATATTCAGTGCCGCGAAGAGAGCGTTGGTGTCGGAATCCTCGGGGTCGGCTATGCCGAGAGCCTCGGCTGCTTTGAGACAGTTGTCGAATCCTACGACAGGACTCTGTACGTCTGCCTTGACCCCATAGTCGTCATCCCTGTCGACGACCAGGATAAGTGTTCTCTTCATGCGTAACCTGTTATGTGTTGGGATTATTAAGTTATTGTCGATTTCAGCCGCTCTAAAACACCCTCTGGCCAGCAGGATAAAGGCTAATTAAGGACAATTGCATGTCGGGCTTCGTGTTCATCAGATGGCACGGCTACTCATGCTTCGAGTTCGCCGACGACAATAATCATGTGATTGTTGACCCCCACGACGGCAAGTCCATCGGGGTCTTCCCGCCGAGGGCCTCAGCGAAAGTATGCCTTTGCACCCACAACAGTTTCGACAGGAATGCGTTCAGAGTCATCACCGGGAAACACAAGGATATCGTCTGCGAGAGAGGGGAGCAGGAAGCCGAGGGTTTCCGCTTCGAAGGCCTTCCTTCGTTCAGCGATCAGAAGTTCGGGGAGGACCGCGGACCTAACACGATCTATACGTTCGAGATGGACGGCATACGTATCGCATGCTGCGGTTGCTTGGGCGATCTTCCGGTATCCTGGGTCATTGAGAAACTGAAGAACATCGATATCCTTTTCGTACCCGTGGGTGAGTATTGGACGCTCCCCATGTATAAGGTAAACCAGCTCATACGTCAGGTGAACCCCAAGGTCGTAGTACCCACCGATTTCAGGATCGGTGGCATCACGCTTCCCCTTTCTCCGCTTTCCGCATTCACCGATGACATCCCGGAGGATGACGTGGTCCACGTCGGTAACGCCATAGATCTCGAGGCCGACGACATATCCGAATTTACGGGTGTCTGGGTCTTTGACCGCTGAGGATATTAATCAATAAAGGACGAGACCGTCTTCCAGCCTTCCCATCTCTATGGGAGTGGTGGCATCGCCTACGAGTGCGCCTTTGGAATTCGCCACGAGACCGGATCCGACATACTTGGAACCGTGGTTGACGGTGGTGCGCTGTACCTCGGTGACCCCCAGTACTTCCTTGATGATCTCGATGTCATCGTCGGTGGCATCGGTGGTGCACACGCAGCCTTTGTTGTTGCAGCAGCACACCGAACCGACGATGTTGCATCCGGCGATGGTGGCCCTGACAACCTCCACCTTGAAGAGGTCCTCGAGCTCCTTGAGGGTCTCGTCGCTGGTTTCGGGGTTGACGATCGCACCGTTATCGTTGACGAGGATGTTGTTTCCCGCGGCGTTCAGATAATCGGGGAGCAGCTTCACGGGAATCACCTTCTCGATGATTTCCAGTTCGTTTCCTTCCACAAGTCCGGAGACCGCGGCCCCGTTGGAGTTCATGGCGATGAGCGAGCCCACAACATGAGAACCTGCAACGGTCGTCTTGTAAGGTTTGACCCCCAATGCCTCTTCCAGATCCTTGAGGAACTGGTCGTCGACATCGGGGGAGGTGAAAGCGAGACTCTCGTTGGCTACCGCTGAAACGCCGATATTGAACGATCCACAGGCCCTCGAGAGTCTCATCGACATGGTATCACTCGGAGAGGGTGACCTCAACGAGGCCGTCGTCGAACTTGGTCGCCTTGACGGTGATCTTGTTCGGGGGGTTGCGGATTCCGTTCTCCCACAGCTTCTCGTTGACACTCTTGTCGATCCAGACGTGCTCGGCGTCAACCTTCATGTGCCTCATGATGGCGGCCCTGACGTCCTTGACTGCGCGCTCAGTCCTCCTGGAGCGGGGGACCAGCTTTGCTCCCCTGAGGGGAATGACCATGATCCTGGTGACTTCATCTGCCATTTGAATCACTCCTTAAGTTTGCCCATCCTCCAGGACCTCCTCTTGGGGTGCCTGAGGAACTGCCTGTTGGTCCTCATCATGACCCATGCGGGGACACGGCGGTTCTGCTTGATCTTCTTGTTGAGCCTCTCTTTCATTGCCGGGGGCTTAGTGCTTGACATGTTTATCTCCTCTCTATTTTGATCTCCCTTTTCTGGGGGACCATGCTCTGAAGGATCTCTCTAAGCATGGCATCGGTGATCATTCCCTGCAGCCTCCCACTCTGAGACAGGCGGATTAGCTGGTTCTCTACACTATCGGCAAGCTGGGGGTTCGCGAGTTTGACGTTTGCGAGCCTATCCCTTGCCTCGGGGACCATGATCTGCCTGAGAATGGACTGCTTCTGTGCTTCGATCTGTTTGGCCTGTTCCTGCTGCTGGGCCTGCTGCTGAGCAGACTGCTGCATCTCGGCCATCCTTCTCTGCCTTATCGCTTCCAATTCAGGATCTTCTGCCATCTTGGACACCTTCAGTTCTTTGCTGCGTCGGCAACCTCTTTGGCGGCGTTGTCGAGAAGACTCTGGCCGGCGGGCGCGATCTTGCGTCCCTGTTTGTTCTGAGTGGCCTCGAGGAGTCCGGCATCCTGGAGCTGCATGAGGCATTTCCTGATGATGTTGCGGCTTCCCTTGACAGCTTTGTTGGGCTTGGAACCCCTGTCGTTGAAACCTCCGTACTCGCCTGCGAGTTTGGATGTTCCCATAGGGCCTTTCACGTACAGCTTCCTGAGAATGGATGCTGCCCTAGTGTACCACCAGTCCGACTGGACGGGTGCCCTCTCGGTGTGGACTCCGGTCCTAACGAACTCGGCCCACTCTGGAGGTACGATCTTGTCGTTCTGCTTGAGCTTCTCAGCGACTTTGAGGATGAGTGCCTCAGCAGGAACGTCGTAGACTGTTACCATTTGTTCACCTTTCGTGCCACGCAGATTGATTCTACGCGGCTGCAAGGCCGGATAGGCTCATCTGATATATAAGCATAGCTATAAAAAAACACTTACGTGAAAAAAATCAAACCCCGCAAGTCCGCCTTCCGGTCCCTTGCGGCCTGAGTGAGAAATTCACTCCACGGTAAGACTCAGAAATATGAATCTTCACACCGTGAGAAATGGAATACCTAGGAGGTATATAAAATAGTCGAGCAGAAATTGGCTCACTCTTGATTGAGATAGTTGATCTCTTCGGTAACCTTTATCTCTGACATCTTGCAGAACTTCTTACCGACCTCGTAGGAGCGCTTGATGGCGTTGGTGTTGGTCTTGAAGATCTCGGTACCGTTCATGTCGGAATAGACGAGCTTGTCCGTGACGATGATACCGAAGTCCTTGATGGCATCGGTAAGGTTCTCCACCATGGATTTGGTACGGTCGTTGTATTCGCTGCATGCGACGATGATGACAGCGTACTTGCCGGCCAGGGAGGAGGATTTACGGTCGACGGAAAGGAATGAGTACATACGGTCGAGCACCAGTTTGAACTGTGCGGTGGGCATGTTGAAGTATACCGGGGTCGCAAAAACGAGGACGTCGGCTTTGCCGATGTCTTTGAGAGTAGGAGATAAATCATCCTCTACGTCGCAATCTCCGGTATAAACACAGTGGTGACAATGCCTGCAGCCGTGGATGAACGTCATCTTTGAGATATTGTGGTATTTGATGATGTTCGTTGACAAACCCATGGCACCGTTCAGGACAGCATCGACAATCGAGGCGGTGTTACCCTCACTGTTAGGACTTCCCATTACTGCCACTATGTTACTCATACCAACTGGAACTATTTTTTCATATTTAA
>CAMNNR010000078.1 GCA_946545675.1 uncultured Thermoplasmata archaeon
CTTCATGTCTGCGCTCTTGTACTGGGTTCCGATGTGGACACCGGAGGTGAGGTAGATGTCCTCGGAAACGAGGAGTTCTCCGTCGATAACCTGAGTTTCTTCCATGTCGCTCATTTTTAAGCCTCTTGATTCTTTTTTCGACCGCGGGCACCGTGAGGAACCCGGTCGCGAATTGGAACTGCGTAGTTACGTCCTTAATAAATACTTTTGCGCGCGCCTTTATTTTATTTAAGTTAGTTAAACTACAAAATCCGCGCGCGTAATATAGAGGGATGGTTATTTTTACCGCCACAGCATGACGAGTCATATGGCATCGGAACTTGAGACATGCGCAGCCGCGTTCTTCCGCATCAAAGGGAAGGATGTCGTCACCGACAAGGAGTTCACGATGTCGATGTCCCTCGACCTCAGATGGATGTCCGTCGAAGAGGCCAAGAACCTGATGAACAAGATGATCTCCGCAGGCATACTGACTAGGAGCAACGGTTATCTGAAACCCACCAAAGACCTGTCTGCGGTACAGGTTCCGATTGCATACAGGCCGTCGGAAGACCTCAGGACAGGATTGTCTGGCACTGTGGAAAGACCCGCTCCGGCGGAAGAGAAACCCCGTACCGAGGACCTCTTCTCCGAGATGATGGGGATCGCGGTGGGCCTGGGTATCCAGAAGGGTAAATTCGTGTCCGAGTGCAACTCCACCAAGAAGAAACTCGGCGTGGACATCATCGTGGCGGGACTTCTGATCCTCCGCGACTCCGGCGCGGATATAGGAAAATTGAAGGACCGGGTATATACCCAGGTCCTTGGAAATTGAGTTTACTTCTTCTCGGTCTTGATGAAGTTTCCGAGAGTCATGCCCTGCGACTTCTGACCGCCTCCGACGACTCCGCCGTCGGTCATGGCAGCCTTCAGCTTTATGGACAGTGCCTTCTCCAGTTTGGAGATCAGCTTGTCATCGGGCACGAGTGTCTGGGACTCGATCTTCACGATGGTTCCCTTCTTCTCGTTGATGGACTTGGCGAATTCCTCCGCAGTGAGACCTTTCTTCTCGCGGGCCTTGCGGACGACCTCTCCATAGTCGGTGATGAGTTCGACACCGCCGTTGGCGCTGTAAATGTCGCGGGTCTGCATGCGCTTCTCGCGCCTCTCAAGTCTCTCCTTGATGACCGCGTTGTTGGTACCTCCGGAATAACTGGACCTCTCCTCGGACCTGTTGGAGGGTTTGTAACTGTCTCCGAATTTGGAACAGTTGGGGCAGAGATTGAGCATTGTTCCCTCGACCATGCATGCGCGTGTCGCAGGGACGTTGTTTCCACACATCTCGCATATCATATATGGCCAATACTCGTGGAGTGCTATAAATCTATCATTTTCGACCGATAATCGCCAATCCACTTCCATTTATGATAGGTCAGACTAATTAAAAAGAACCTTATTGAGGATATGGGGAGTTAATATGCCTGAACCTGCAGATATCGAAGAACTCAAAACCAAAATCATATCCCTCGAAGAGAGGAACGTACGCTTGATGGAGGACCTCCAGAACGCTGAGAACGAGAAGCGCTATTCGGAGAGCGAGCTCTTCAGACTCCAGAAGGACCTGGCACGCATCAGGAGCGAACTCGAGAGACTCAAGAGCCCTCCGCTCGTAGTCGGTTCCCTCCGGGATGTCCTTCCGGACAACAAGGTAGTGGTGAAGAGCTCCACCGGTCCCGATTTCATCGTGGCAGTGTCCCAATACGTACCCAAGGAATCCCTCGTGGCAGGCGCCAGGGTCTCTCTCAACAAACAAACCCTTGCGGTAATGGAAGTCCTGCCCGCCCCCCTCGACCCCATAGTCACCGGTGCGGAGATCATGGAGAAACCCACCCTCACCTACGCTGACATCGGCGGCCTGAAGGACCAGATGGTGGAACTCAGGGAAGCAGTCGAAGACCCCCTGCTCAGGCCCGAACTCTACAAGAAAGTCGGAATCCAGCCTCCGAAAGGAGTGCTCCTCGTCGGTCCTCCGGGAACCGGTAAGACCCTCATGGCGAAGGCCGTTGCCAACGCCACCAACGCGACCTTCATCAGACTGGTCGGTTCCGAACTAGTACAGAAGTACATCGGAGAGGGTGCGAGGCTCGTGCGCGAACTCTTCGAGCTCGCCAAAGAGAAGGCCCCCAGCATCGTGTTCATCGACGAGATTGACTCTGTCGGAGCCAAGAGGGCGGACGTCGCCACCTCGGGAGACAGGGAGGTCCAGAGGACCCTCATGCAACTCCTGGCGGAACTCGACGGTTTCACCCCCAGCGGAGACGTGAAGATCATCGGTGCCACCAACAGGCCCGACATCCTCGACGAGGCACTGCTCAGACCCGGAAGGTTCGACAGGATCATCGAGGTCGGACTGCCCGACGTGGAGGGCAGGGAACAGATATTCAAGATCCACCTCGCCCACATGCACACCGCCAAGAACGTCATCCCCAAGAAACTCGCGGAAGCCTCCGAAGGCGCCTCCGGAGCACAGATCAAGAACATCTGCACCGAGGCAGGTATGCTGTGCATAAGGGCGGGACGCGACACCATCTCCGTGGAAGACTTCGACGCCGCCCGCGTCAAGGTCCTGGAGAGGGACAAGAACAAGGGCGGAATGATCCCCGCATACCTTTACGGTTGAAACTTCTGATGTGCCAGAGGCAACTCTGGCACATCTATCATTTTGATAACCGCCGTTCGCTACGGCTTTATAGACAATCCGAGATTGGCCCCGTATGGCTATCGACCCGAAGGCCGCGGACAAACTCTCCAAAGGATGGTACAAGGAACGCCTCTCCTCCCAGGACTGCAAATACCTCCTGGAATTCACCGACCACTCATCCGAGGCGAACCTCGCCGTTTCCCTTGCCAACAGGCTCCATCACCAGGCATGCAACGGAACGGGTCAGATAAGTGCGGAGATCGAGACTGTCATCGGTCCCTGCCCCGGGAACTGCGGATTCTGCAAGCATGCAGAAGGAAGGTCGATGGAGAGCTTCTGGGAGATAGATGATGGCAGCCTTGCCAAGATAGCGGAGGGCCTGGGACTGTTCTCGGACGTCAGGAGCATACGTCTCACAACCTGTGCCTATGCGGATATCGACACCGTATGCAGGCAGGTCGGGATAGTCAGGGACAATGCCAAATGCGGGACGAGGATCTACGTGAACACCAGGGACCTCGGTCCCGATGATTGCAGACAATTGAAGGCTGCCGGCGCATACGGTGCCGTCCACGCCCCCAGGCTCGGAGAGGGAAAGGATACCGAGATCCCCTTGGAGACCCGCCTTGATACGATGACCAACCTGGTCAAATCGGGACTCGAGGTAATCACCGGTGTGGAACCGATCGGCCCTGAACACAGCATCGAGGATATCGTCGACAACTTCTTCCTCACGCTGAATATGGGATGTGCCAGCTGCGAGTTGGTTCCCAGGGAACCGGTACCGGGGACCAAATTCAATCAGTTCGGGAAGCTCGGCCAATCGAGGTTCAACCAGATCCGTGCCGTGCTCACGCTCGGTTCGTCATGGTACACCGCACCGCACAGAGTGCCCTATGCCGGGGCCTATGTCACCGGCGGCAACGTGGTGGTGCCGAAATGCAACCTTTCCAACTACAAAGAGAGGATCGAGGCATCGAGACGCAGACTTTTCAACGGAGGTTACGACCGCATCCTCAAAGTAGACGACTCGACCTCCGAACTCAACATGATGTACCTGAGGAAGACCGGTTCGGTCTGATCAGTCATCGCGTTCAGCGTCTTCTCCGCCGTGGAACTGCAACTGGACAGCCGCATAGATCTCGGGGATGCCGACTCCGGTCTCGGAAGAGACCGACCTCATCTCGCCGAATATACCTGCATCCTCCAGAGCACGGAAGAGTTCCATACCCATCACGGACTCGGGATTCTTGTCCTCGTCCAGAAGACAACCGTACAACGAATCGGGATTGTTGTACCAGTCGAGGATACGCTCCGCTTCCTCATCCTTCAGGACATCGGCCTTGGAAAGTAGGTTGATGATGGGGACGTTCATCCTGAACTGCACCAACGAAGCAAGGGTCATCGCAGAGACAAAACCGTTGGCGGAACGGTAGAGTGTGGGATCGGAAAGGTATACGATGATAGAGTCCTCGCGCCCGAGGGCATCCATCACCGACTGGGATGATTCCCTGAACGCGAACAGCTCCAGCTGACCGGGGGTGTCTATGAGTGCGTATTCGCCGTCGTAGGAACCCAGAATATCAGTGACCCTGTTGATGTTGACCGCCATGAGGTCCGCTGCGGCAATCTGTGCGCCGTTCGGTCCGAGACCGCATTGGGACATGACCTCGTCGAGGTTGATCCATTCCCTGATATCTATGTCTGGGACATACGGAAGTTTCTCCGCACCGGGATCGAGGTTGATGACTACGGAATCGATCTCGTTGTCCTCCAACCATCTCTTGAAAGCTCCTACCATGGTGCTTTTACCGCTTCCCGCTGTTCCGACGAAATAGATGTTGTTCATGCGATCGTAGCGGAATCTCAGCGGTACGATATACGTTTTGCTCAACTGGCTCTTTATCGCGCGTCAGTTCCCACAAATAATTATAAAGATAAAGGCGATAACACCAGCCATGAACACGAATGTTAACAACCATTCCTCCGCTGTCGGCTGGATTGGTATTTTCGCCGTGGTCGCCCTCGCAGTAGTATGGATTGGGAGCTACCTCGAAGAAACCTGCTGGACATGGGGTGTCAACACCATCAGCGATTTCGGAGTGCTGGGTAAATCTGCGGACGTCTTCAACTACGGAATCATCGTAGTCGGACTCCTCATTTCTGTCTACGGTGTCGGCAAGACCGCCATCAGCAACAACGTCGGATTCTCTGTCGCGGGCAACCTCATCGCCATCGGCGGAATCTTCATCGCAATGATGGGACTTCTGACCATAGACATCAAGAACGGTGACTACCACAAGATGGTCGCTATGATCGGTGCCATCCTCATCTTCGCAGGACTCATGGCATCCGCCATCCAGCAGTACCACTGCGGATTCACCATCCCCGTCGGGGTCGCCATCCTTCTCTTTATCGCGATGTTCTTCTGTGCTATCGCTTTCGGATACGCAAAGGGAGAGGTCTACTGCCTCCTCATCGCCATGATCTGGGCTGGCATGGACGCCGCACTCATGATCGCCTCCGGACTCAAAGGAGCTGAACAGTAAATGAAAATGGACAACGGAAGCAAACTCGGAATGATCCTTGCAGGACTCGGAGGATGTGTCGCTGTCGGTGCCTTCGCCTTCACCTACGAGAGCGCCCTCACTACATTCGTGCCTATCGGCGCCCTCCTCCTCCTGGCGGTTATGTTCTTCGCCCTCGCAGGAGCATTCAACACTACCGGTCAGTGGACCCCTAGGGCACTGACACTCTACGCATTCATTCTCGCTGGAGTAATCATGGGAGTTACCCTTGTTGAATACATCAACGTCTACATCGGAATTGTCGAGTTCATCCTCGCAATCCTCGTGATTGTAATCAGCAACGCCCCCGAGACCCGCAGATTCGTTTCGCAGAGCGAGTGAAAATCACTTACCGGCTTCGGCCGGTTACTCATTTTATACATATCTACCAGCCTTAAGGTAAATTATAAATCGGCACGCAAGGATTTACCGGCGTGGACGAAAGATACACTTTTGCATTGAGGAAAATCGCCCTGATGGGCGGAATGGACGATTACATCGCTGTCTCCTCCAGGGAACTGGGTGACAGCCTCGAGATGAGTCAGCAATCCGCTTCCAAGAGGATCCTCGAGCTCCTGGAACTGAGGCTGATCACCAGGGACCTCGGTGCGAGGAAACAAAGGATCAAGCTCACTGCCGCGGGGGTTGACGAACTGAAGAAGGAGTACAACGAATACCGCAGGCTGTTCGAACTGACCGACCACATCACCCTGCACGGCGCCATCAAGGACGGAATGGGCGAGGGACAGTACTACATCGACCAGGAAGGCTACAGGACCCAGTTCGAGGAGAAGCTCGGATTCAAGCCCTATCCCGGTACGCTCAACATCTCCGTGGACAAGGAAGACGTTGGCAAGCTTGACGTCATCAAGAGCACCGCGGGGATCTACATCAACGGATTCAGCCACAGCGGAAGGTCATTCGGTGACGTCATCGCTTACAAAGCGAAGATAAAGAACATGGAATGTGCCATCGTGGTACCTGCAAGGTCTCACTACGTGGACATCATCGAGGTCATCTGCAAATACCATCTCAGGAGGACCCTGAGCCTGAACACCGATGACCGCATCGACGTCAAGGTAAACCTTTGAGATTTTTGGCTGCGGCCGGATAATCGAGTAGGGCGACTGGGTCAAGCCCCAGTCTGCCCTCTCACACCACCGTG
>CAMNNR010000079.1 GCA_946545675.1 uncultured Thermoplasmata archaeon
TATCGGACACCTTCGTTGCCTGTATCAGTTCCCTTATGTCTCCTTCGATCGTGTCTTCTCCGATCCTGCAGTGGACCCATGGCAGCTCCAGTTTCTCGGCCAACTCACGGCCTGCCTGAACGTCGAACGAATCGTCCGTACCGCAGGTGTAGCAGGTGACCGATCTGGCGTACTTCTTAGCTAACGCGGCGACCAGTCCCGAATCCATCCCGCCGGAGAACGCTACTGCGACCTCCTTGCCCATACTGGCCTTGCGGACGGACTCTTCGATTGCTCTGCCGAGTTCTTCGTATTTCGCCAACTGTATCTTCCCACGTGTCAAAGCTTAGACGGTATCTCGCCTGCAAAATCGTGGGATTTTCCAGAGAAAAATCCCCATCTGCTAGAGCGCTGATACTCTCTTCGCAGATGGTAAAACGTTTAGGGAAGTATTTTTAGGTTTCACAGGTCGAGGGCATCGTCGACCGCGGTTGTGGCACCTCTTATCTTTCTCGGGTCCGCATAGAGGTAGTGGTTGAGAGTAGTGTCAAGATGGGAGTGGCGCATCATCCTCCTCACGGTGTCCTGCTCCACGCCCGCATCGAAGAGGTTGGTGCAGTAGAACCTCCTCAGCGTGTGGCAAGTGGCCTTGATTTTGCTCTTCTCCTCCAGATCTCTCATGGACTGCTCCACGAATCTGATGGATGCCGTCGGACTGTGGGTGCGGTAGGGTATAGTGATAAGGGCACCGTTGGCCCTGTCCCCGTGCTGGGCGATGGTCTCTTCCCTGTAGGGAAGATACTCCTCGATTGCCCTCAGCACCGACTGGGGGACCTCCTTCTCCACGAGCTTTCCCCTGCCGTGCCCCTTTCCGTTGACCATGACCTTGTTGCCCTTGAAGTCCGAGAGCTTGATTGTGGCGATCTCCTCCCTCCTCAGTCCGAGTCCGGCACCGAGATAGAGGATCATCTTCTCCGTGGGGTTGGCAACGGCTAGCATCTTCTTCCATTGGTCCTTGAAAATCCATGTCCTCTCAATGTCGGTCCTGGACCAGAGCATGGCCGCCTCGTTGTAGGGGTCGTTGCCCGTTCCGAATTTAATCATCCCTCCGAGCTTGCAGAGGTAGGTCTTGAGGGTGGTGTCCTTGATGTCGGGGCAATTCCTTCTGACCTCGCGGAAGTGGTGCTTGGTGACCTCGTTGGGGTAGAGCGGACCGCAAATCACGAAGAGTCTCTTGAGGATGGTCCCGAGGTTACCTCCGGTACTCTTCACGGACTGACGGGTCAGTCCGCGGTCTATCTGGTCCTCCAGGTATTCCTTTTTAAGGGCCTCCATGGCTTTCCATTGTGGCGTGGATTCCATCTCACTGCGTACCCTCAGCTCACTGCGGTACTCTGACAGCGGGGTCCTTCCCGTGAAGTAGAACACGAAACCGTTGAGGGCGACGAATATCCTCTCAACGGTCTTGACATTGGTCTTCCCCAGGTACTTGGTAGCGAGGAGACGGAAACACTCGGGACCAATGTCCACGATCTCCCTGATCTTTCCCTCGTACCTCAGAATCTGACAGCACTTGGTGATGTAGAATACGGCCCTTGACAGGCTGGTCTTCCCCAATCCGTCTTTACTGAGATAATCGACGTATTCCTTCAGTTCCTTGGGGAACTGGAATTCGGTCTCGGGGATGCCCCACCAGACCTTGCAGATTACATCCTCGTTCTCGCGGTAGGGATTGACACCGTAACAGTGTTCGTAGAATTCCCCCGCGCAGTACAGTCTGGCTCTTATGTGCTTTTCAGAGATTCCGTCGGAGATCATCTCCTTCCTCACGTTCTCGAACTGCTCCACCGACGGTATCACCGTGGGCGTACGCATGAAGAAAGAATGGAGGTTCGACCTCGTGTCTCTGACGGCATTCCTACCCCTCTCCTGCTTTTCGAGGAAGGCAAGGTAGCCGTCTATCGTCGGGCCTATCTTCTCTAAGTTGCCCTTTAAATAATCATTAGTAGTTCTCTTTCTAACCATCGTTTCACGACCTTGGTTCGGTCCGTCGTCTTGATTGCTAGTCGGCCGACGGGCCGTTATTCCCATCTCATTCATCGTCAGTCTTCGCTTTTCTTCCTCTCTTGGGTTTGTCTTCTTTCTCAGGCGCGGGGGTCAGAAGATCATCGATCTCGTAATCTTCTGTCTTCGGCCATCTCACGGTGACGTCGAGGTATTCTCCGTCACGGATTCCCATCCGCTCGACCACATTGGCCGGGACCGTCACATAACGCAACGTTCCGCGGACCGTGAGTTTCGCGGGGAATGTGGTCTCTGCTATACGTTTCATGATATCACCAACGTTTCGCGTTGCGAGAATACCAATTCGGAATATAAATAATTATCACAAAATTGTAACTTTCAAAAATTACAATATATATTAGTTCATTAAAAATGGTGTTAAATGCTATCAGAGTGATAGTATTACTACAACTTATGCGTTCATGGTACATTACCCTTTCCGAGGCGGTTCGAATTACCATTTCGGAATAGGATTAAATGGACTTGTTTCCATTGTCTACCGATGAGGGAAGGAGATTTCTTCACGGTCCTGAGCGACAGGCAGACCGCCGCGCTGATCCTCGCGTTGTACGAAGCGGATAAGCCGGTGATTATGAAGGATCTCCAGGGGGTAACCAACCACACCCAGACGCTCCGCCAGAGACTGGATTCGATGGAGGCCGAAGGTATCGTCGTTCTCGACACAGTCTATTCGCCGCATAAGTCCGTGAACGTTTCGCTCACAGACGTCGGGAAGGAGATCGCACTGCTGGTCTCGATGGCGAACACGATCATCCCCGGCGACATCTCGGAGAAGAGCATCAACATGAGGTACGCCGACCCGATCCTCAGGCTTCTGAGGGGAAAGGAGTATGTTGTCCAGAAGGACATCAAGGCCGTGATGCCCTACTACGACAGCATAACCAAGGTACTGGCGAAGATGGCGGAGGAAGGTCTTGTGATACGCACCGAATCCGACGAGAGTTACAGGGAGATCCGGTATTCCCTCACGCCCACGGGCAGACAGGTAGCGGATGCGTTCCAATCTATCACAAACAAGATAAAACACCAGTGAGTTCGCGCGCTATTCTCTTTTTATACGAAAAACGGCTATTTCAATTGTGAAGTGCAGATACTGTGGAAAAACCTGTTCGGCATCTTACTGCAACGAGATTTGTTCCGCAAAAGCGGAACAATATGACCGAAAGGTAAGTAAAGTCAAAGTGTCCACGTTTTTCATTCTGATTCTGGTCGACATTCTGGTAACTCTAATTACAATCATATTCGCCCCGTATATCGGCATAGGGATTATGTTTATGGGATTCGGACTGATACTCTTGTTTTTTCCATACGTCACCGAGGAGACACTGACGGTGATGTCCATACGTTCCTCGCTCATTTTGATGCGTACCGTATCGTTAGTTTCTATCTCAGTGGGAGCAATAATAATCGGATGGAATCTGTTGACGTGATTGTACCTCACCCATCTGATCTGAAGATGTTTGGTAAGAGGTTTATAGAAATCTGGGTCTGTTTACTTTCTTCCCCTGACGATCCTCCTGTTGGGACTCTTGGTTGCGGTGGCTCCGATGGGTCCGGAAACGGTTCCCTTCGTGGCATCCGCTTTCTTCTTCTTGAGGGGTTTGACGGGAACGGGCAGGGTGCCTCTCGCTTTCCTCTCCTTGTAGTAGTTGGCGGCGTTGCTTCCCGGCCTGTAGTAACCGAGATGGGAGATCGAGGTATCATCGAACCTTCCAGTGACCTGCTTCTCTGCTTTCCTTCCCCTCAGGGGTTTGTCGGTGACGAGGGTGTTCCTGTCGTGGGTGTACCTCTCCATCGGGGTATCCCCGTGGATCTTGGTGGCGGTGTAGTAGCCGTTCGCACCCTTGGACGGTGCCTGGATCCTGACGAGGGATTCGGCAACCGTTGCGGCCTCTTCCAGATTGACGGCGGAGTTGTACTCCCTGGTGTCGTAAGCCCTGGACGAAACCCTCTCCCCTCCTGCGTTGAGCTTCAGAGGGGTTCTGGTGAGTCCTCCCCTGGTCTGGTCCACGTGCCTGAGGTGGTGGGTGAATTCATGGACAAGGGTCTCCTCGTCCCAGTTCTTCCCCAGGATGATGACGGGGGTCTTGAGGGACGAGGTCTCCTGCATGGGGATGTAGCATCCCGCGGCTCCCCTTCCGGGGTTGCCCTCCTTGATGATGATACCGCCGTTCCTGACCGCTTTCTTGACCTCGGAGGCGTTGAAGTCCCTGGCAAGGATCTCCCTGACCCTCTTCTGCGAATCGTCGGGCATCAGAAGGACCATCTTCATACCCTGGGCCTGTGCGGATTTCGCTGCATCCTCCAGTTCCCTGGCGAACGCTCTCGCTCCCGTGTCGTCGATACCTTCGATGTCGCTCTCGTTCACAGCCTGCCACCAACCGGTCTCGATGAGCTGCTGGGGGGTGAATCCTCCGTCGGGGATCTCGTGGATCATGTCCGCCTCCTTCCCGATGTCGATGAGGATGTTCCTCTCCTTTCCGTTCCTGGAACCCTGGTTTATCGAGAGGAACCTTGCGAACAGGTATTCCTGGGGGACCCTTCCAGTCTTGGGGTCCACGGGGATCTCGAACTTGTCGCCGTTCTTCGCGGTCACCCAGACTGTGGGTATCTTCTTCCTTCCTGCGCTTCCGCTTCCCAGGGCCTCGATGTAATCGGTTCCCGGTCTAACGTAGGCGACCTTGTTGCCTTTCTTGTTGGGGGATGCCTCCCTCCTTTTCATCAGTTTGAAAAACTCCATGTTCTCACACCCTGTAGAACTGGCCTCCCTTTCCGGAGACCGCCTTTGCCACGTCGATGGTCTCGGATGTGTCCATCAGAGCGTAGCCCTGCACGCAGTCCATGCTCTGTTTCGAGCCTGAACGGTGCGCTTTCTTCATCGCTTCCGCCTTGGCCCTGGCCTGCTCCTTGGAGGAACACACTATGGCCTGCCTGTCCTTCCCGGTGCGGGAATTGATCTCCATCGCAACCCACGATTTCCTCGTCTGGGTCTTGGGTAGGGGTCTCTTTTCGGAAACGATCTTCCTGTTCTCCAGGGGAACCAGTCCGTACTGGACCTGCTCCCCCTTCTCGTTGAGGACGATGACGGTGCCGGTGTAACCGATCTCGGACACCGCCGTCCTCTTGATCTCCTGAGCGTAGGCCTTCTTCAGGTCCCTGCGCTTGGAGTACTTGCTGCTGTCGATTTTGTTTGCCATTACAACCTCTCCTTTCTCGTTCAGAAGGGCAACGACAGACAATCCCAGTCCGGCGGCGGCCAGGACGAGGGATGCCATGTCCATGCGGTCCTTCCTGCGTTCTCTTTCAGTCACCATGTTACCACACCGCGTACTGTCCGATCTCCGATTCCAGAACACGCAGTTCCGTATCGGTCACCTTCACGTCGGGGAAGTCGGAGGTCTTGCGGTACAGCTCCACGATGTCCAGTCCGTCGGTCATAGGGCCGAACCACCTGTCCCCGCCGTCGGGGTAGAGGCGGGTGAAGAAGGTGCGGGAGTTCCTGTTGTAGAATATCCTGGCTGGCCCCTCGTGGGAATTGAATTCCCTCACGGCCTGCGATAATCCGGCGGGATCCTCCTCGACGGGGAAACGCTTCCTCATCTCCTACCCTTCCTGTTGCTGGACATTATGGCCCTGGAGATCGAGGTACGCTCGTAGTTGCGTTCCGCGGCCTTCACCGCGGCCCTCCCCTTCAGGGCCTTGGAACCGCTGATGACCTCCTGATCGTGGAGATACGCCGCTCTGGATGACTGTCCTGGGATGCGGTCGTAATATCCTGATTCCACGGGGTCGATGCGTGTCCTTGCCACGGTCTCGGTTACGGTCTCCCTCTCCTCCCTGCCGACGATCCTGTCCCTCTCGTCCTTGGGAAGTCTCCTGTAAGCGGGGTCGAGAACGCCGTTCCTCGTCGGGAATGTCGCTCTCCCTTCCCTCACACGGAGATGGTGGACCGCCTCGTGGACTATGCCGTCGGGGGTGGTCCCCTCCTCAAGAACGATCTCCGGAACAGGGACGCCGTCCTGTCTCCTCAGGTAGAATCCCGTACAGTCCCTGAGATGGGGCTGGACGGAGACCATGAGGGAACGTTCGTCGGCCATCCTTTCCAGTTCTTCGGCGGTGAAGGAATCGGCCAGGATCTTCTTGATGCGGTCGCTCTCCTTCCTGTCCGAAAGTACGGCGATGCGCTTCAGGGCCTTCCTCTTCCTTCCCCTGATGGATAACGGGACGGAGTAGATGTCGGAATCCTTGGTGTCTATGCCTTCGA
>CAMNNR010000080.1 GCA_946545675.1 uncultured Thermoplasmata archaeon
CTTGGCACTCCACCTCTCGGAACCTATGACTCCTTTCTTCAGGTGGATCTGGTCCCTTATCCCGCGTCTGGCGATCTCCTCGGCGAGAAGTAACGCATACGAGGAAGTCGCACACAGGACTGTGGATTTCAGATCGCACATCATCTGCAGCTGTTTCTCGGTGTTACCCGGCCCGGTCGGGATTGCCATGGCTCCGAGCCTCTCGACTCCCGCCTGGAATCCGATACCGGCGGTCCAGAGTCCGTAACCGGGAGTAATCTGCACACGGTCCTGGTTGGTGATGCCGGCTGTCCTGTAGCAGCGCTCGAACATGGTGGCCCAGTCGTCGATGTCGCGCTTGGTGTATGGTATGATGACAGGCGTGCCGGTGGTTCCGGAGGAGGAATGGATCCTTACGACCTCGGAATCGGGTACAGCCTGGATACCCAGCGGATATGCGCTGCGCAGGTCCGCCTTCTCGGTGAACGGGAGCGTCTCGAAGGACTTCTGGTCCTTTATCTGGGAAAGGTCGATGTCCTTGAATTTCTCCCTGTAAAAAGGGCTACGCTCCTTTATGCCGGAAAGAAGCGACATAATGTGCGTGAGCTGTTCCTCGTTCATCCTCATGAGAATCAAAAGATGGTTAAGTCGTGCTGATTATAAATCTAACGTTTTTTTAGGACGTTAATGTACATATGTGTACATATCACACGAACGGAGGCTTGGAAAGGATTTCCTTCGCCTCTTCGTGTCCGCGATAGGAGGCTTTCTGGAACCATTTCTTAGCGTTGTTCACGCTCTTGACCATTCCTTCGCCGGTGAGTGACAATTGTCCCAGCATGAACATCGCATCGGCATTGTTCTCCCCCGCTGCGGAGTTCAGGAGTTTCACGGCGGCGTTGACCTTCTTCGGCACCCCGTCTCCCTCCAGATACATGGCTGCGAGACGGACCATAGCCTTGTCATAACCGACCTCAGCACACCTCCGATAGTATGATTCTGCGAGTGCTGGGTCTTTGGTACCCGCCCTGCCTTCCTGGTAGATCACGGCAAGCCTGTAGCAAGCGGGGACGCTTCCGCCCTCCATCGCCTTGGTGTACCATTCCACCGCCTTGCCCCAATCCTGTTCCACTCCCAAACCATCGGAGTACATATGGGCGAGATTGAACATCGAGATCACATATCCCTGCTCGGCGGAATGCGTATAGAACCTGATCGCTTCCTCCAGATTGGCGTTGGTGCCTTCGGCGTGAACGAGCATATGGGCTGCGTTGCATTCACCCTCGGGATCCCCCTGCTCCGCAGCCATGTTGAACCAGATGAATGCACGGTTCAAGTCCCTCTCGGTCCCTTCGCCCTTGTAGTAGATGTATCCGAGCGCGTTCTGCGCATGGGGGTCACCGGCGGAAGCCCTGTCCATGACCTCCTTGAATCCCATTACCTCACCACCGTCTGCGTCCTTCTGACGAACTGCTCCGGGTGCTGCATGAACCTGCTGAGTTCGTAATATCCGATGAGGTTACCGGCGGCGGCCGCCATGGAGTAATAGCGGATGGCCTCGTCGGTGTCGCGGGGTCTGATCTCCCCTTCCTCGTAGATCCTGGCGATGAGCATCATGGAATCGGTGTTCCCGTTCACGGCGGAACGCTGGAGATATTCCATGGCAAGGTCGCCGTTGTGGGGCACGACCTCGCCTTCATGGTAAAGGAATGCGAGCATGTACATCGCATCGGCATTGCCCAAGTCGGCAGACTTCTTATAGCACTCGACAGCCTTATCGAACTCGCCTTCCTCGAGGAATACGTCAGCCTCGTCCAGGAGCCTGTCGCGTTCCACCGATTCCGCGGTGGTGGAAAGGCGGGCGATCCTGGCCTTGCGGTGTTCGAGGGTCTCGTGCCTGCCACTCCTGCGGTTGCTGTCGATCCTCCCGAGACAGTAGAGGGCCTTATCGGAACCCATCTCCGCGGCACGGGAGTACCATTCGATCGCCTCGTTGGTGTCGGGTTCGATGAAATCCTTTCCGAACTCCAGAGTCATGCCCATGTCGAAGAGCATATCGGCATCGGAACGGGCGACCGTCTTCAGTTTGTATTCGTCGGCGAGTTCCTGGTCCTTCTCGAAGAACAGGCCGTGACTGTAGAAATACCAGAGATAGAAGTTGGCGATGACGAAATTCTGATCGGCGGCTTTCAGCAGGAGTACGCTGAACAGGTACTCGTCCTTGGGTACCAGGAAACCGAGGTAATAGCATCTGGCAAGAGCCATCATCGCCTCGGGGATCCCGCTGTCGGCAGCCGTCGTGAGCCAGTGGATGTACATGTAGGAGTTGGGCTCCACGATGGTGCCCTCGTTGTACAGTTTGGCCAGTTCCCATTTCGCCCTGGCACAGCCCTTGGCGGCGGATTTCTTGTACCACTCGATGGCCTTGGCGGCGTCGAATTCGCCGTCCGCTCCGCGGTGGTAGATGTATCCCATGGCCAACATGGCGTACACGTTCCCGCTGTTGGCTGCCTTCACGAGCTGTCTGTCCATTCCCGAACCCCTTCACAATTCTGACTTGACCCTTTCCAGCATATCCTGTGCGTCGGGATCGCCCTGCCTGGCGGCTAAGGTCAGCATCTTCTTGGCGTAGGCGAGGTCCTTCTCCACGAACTCACCCTCGTAGTAGAGCTTTCCGAGGTAGAACTGTGCCTCAGGATATCCCGATGCCGCCACTTTCTTCAGCATACCCAGACCTGTGGGGATGTCCTGGTCCATGCCGTTGCCGGTGATCATGAACATGGCCACGAAGCACATCGCTCCGGGGTGCCCCTGCTCAGCGGATTCGTTGAACCATGCAATGGCCTTCTTGTCGTCCTTCTCTATGCCTCTTCCCTCATAGTAGAAGCAGGCAAGGGCGTACTGGGCGTTGGGCTCTCCTCCCTCCGCTGCCTCCTGGAACCATTTGGCGGCTTCGGCGTTGTCCTGTTCGAAGTAGTATCCGTTGCCGTACATGCAGCCCAATGCGTACTGGGCCATGCCGTTGTAGTGTTTGGCGGCCTCCACGAACCACTTCGCGGCGGTAGCCATGTCCCTGGGGAGGGCCTGTCCCTCGAAGCAGAGGTTAGCGTAATCCACCATGGCCTGATCGTATCCGCCTTTGCAGGATGCCTCGAGGTACTTCCTCGCCTTGGGGACACTCCTCCTGACACCGTTGGAACCGAAGGCGTAGGCCATACCGAGCTGGTGCTGGGCCTCCACCTGTCCACCGTCTGCAGCTGCGGAAAGGTATTTGATCGCACGGGATGCGTCGTAGTACTTGCTGTCCTCCATCATCAGGATTCCGGCGAGCTGGAACTGCGATTCCGCATAACCCATGTCCGCTGCGCGCTGATACCATTGCACGGCCTTGTCGAGGTCCTGGTCCACATAGCACTGACCCTGATCGTACATGACCGCGATGCGGTGGGCGGCCTGTGCCACTCCTCCCTCGGCGGCCTGTTTCAGGAATTTGAGGGCGAGGTCGCTGTCCTTCTTCACGCCCTTGCCCATGAGGTACATGAAACCTATGGTGTTCTGGGCATCGTGGTCGCCCTGGAGCGCGCAAGGGGTGTAGAGCCTGACAGCCTCGACGTGATCCTTCTTCACGTCAGCCTTGCGCCCGTCCGCATACTTTCCGGTATCGTAGATCTGGAAAAGTGCTTTACAAGCCTCGGGGTCGCATTGCTCTGCCTTGAAACGCTGAGCCATCAAGTTAGCCTGCAGGAAAGGAGGGTTTGTCGCCATCTCCTCCAGAACGATGGAGGCGGGTTCGTAACCGGCATCCGCGGATTTGGTGAACGATGCTTTCGCAGCATCGGCATCGGCCTTCGTGCATGTGCCGGTATACTGGAAGAGACCGAGCAGATACAGGGATTCAGCGCTTTTTTCGGGGCAATTCGAGGCGGCCTCGTACGCCTTGCCGAGATCGTAAACGTCCGAGCGGAGGTCCATCTTGGCACGGACGTCCTTCGCATACTGATCGACGACGGTTGGTTTATCGGAATTCATCGACCCGAGCTATAATTAAAAAATATATAAGGTTCGTTGACGCCGTGGTGAGCCGGTGTGAATCATTGGCCCATGCCCATCCCCGGATCGGAACTGCCTGAGAGAAGCGATTCTCACTTTCGGAATCTGGAACGGGCCGATTTCCTCCTGCACATGCGGGACTCGTCGATGTAATCACGATGTGCCAGCAATCGTTTTCGAAGGAATACTCGGCACTGATGGATACTGGATTTCTCACTTTTTCACTTTCGGGGACCTCCCCCTGTGAGATTTATAATCATTACAAACGGTATCATAACTATGTCCTCGACACGCTCTAACTCCATTTCCGGATTCATAGTCAACAATATATGCACCATACTCAGGAAAAACGGTACGGGAAACGTTAATAACGGGACTCACAATGGAAGACGCATGTACGGCGGACCTAACGAACAGATGGAGCCCCTCGAATGGGCCAAGTTCGTTATCAGGAACAAAGCGGAGAACGACTATCCCGCAGCACTCTCCGTACTTTCTTCCAAAGCCGCCCAGGGAGTCACCGAGGCCGAATTCTATCTCGGTCTCGTGTATGCGAGGGGACAGGGCGTCGGGAGGGACTTCCATCTCGCCCGCGAATGGCTCCAGAGAGCCGAATCAAAAGGGAACGCCAACGCCGCCTATTTCCTCGGGAAGATCTACCTCCGCGGATACGGCCTGGAAGAACCCATGCCATCTAAGGCCGCTGAACTCTTCGAGGAAGCCGTCCAGGACGGGGACATCAGGGCGATGTACGAACTCGGTCTCCTCTACATGAACGGTAACGGGGTCACCCGCGACCTATCCACCACATACACCCTTCTTCTGGATTCCGCCAACGGCGGACACATGGAGGCACAGTTCGTCCTCGGACAGCTCTACAAGACCGGTGCCGGAACCGACCAGGATTCCAAGGAAGCGGTCAGGTGGCTCTCCACCGCAGCCGTTCACGGACACAAGGGTGCACAGATCCTCCTCGGCGACATGTACACCATGGGAGACTGCGTCGACAAGGATACCGACGAGGCCAACCGCTGGTATGACATGGCCGACGGCAAGACCCATTAATCGTACGTCTGGGTCTTATGAAAAATCAAGTTCTGAAGGGCAGAGTCAGAGATGGCAGGGCCCTGTCTGGGGAACCGGGGTGCCTCACCCCGGGATCCCCGGAAGAAAGCGTTTTGGGAAGGGACCCGAGGGTCTCTTCCATGTGTGTGTCTGCCACACGGAAAGAATGGGATTCGCCCGTTCACAATCCTTCCTTGACCATATCGTAAGTAATCACGAAGGTGTGGTCAGCGGCGGTGTATCCTGCCGCGAACGCGGGATAGAACGTTTCCAGGTACTCCTGGTTGACCTCGTTCCCGAAGCCGGCACCGGCGAGTTCGGGATACATCGCTTCCGCCATGTACGCGACCATCAGTGCCGGAGGCATGATGGAATTGAAGACCACGAAGTTCCCCGCCTTGTAGGATTTCAGGCCGGTGAAGTAATCCGCGGACTTCTTGTACTGGTTGACGGTATCGATGTCCTCGGAGAATCCCCACGAGTTCATGTAGAAGAACATGTCCTCGTTGTATCCCAGGATCCACTCGTCTCCGCGGTTGAACTCCACATAGGTGTTGGAATCGTCGCTCATCACGCCGACACCGCCGGCGGCCTCGGCCATGGGCGTGTATGTCCCGCTCTTGTGGTCGATGCAGTTGGTCATGTACCCGCATATCACCGTCTTCTTCTCGTCATCCGTCAGCTTGGAGAGGATTTTGGTATCGACCTTCTTGATGACGTCGTCGATGAAAGACACGTAACTATCAGCACTCTCGGAGAGGTTCAGCAGGAATCCCGCGGTGCGGATGGCGGAGACAGAGCCCTTGAAATCGCTGAAATCGAGATGCATGATCTGGATTCCGCTCTTCTCAAGCTTGTTCTCATTTGAGAGGGACTTGATATGGCACATGATGACCTTGGGTTTCTCGGACAGGTTGGACAGTTTCTCGACGTCCACCATGTTGTAGCTGGTGTTGACGTTGGTCTGGGTATCGTACAGCTCCTGCAGCATGGTGGCTGAGGAGACCCCGTTGGCAGAAAGGGTGAAACCCTTCATGTACTGCATAGCCCCAATGGCAACCATGGGCATCAGGACGAACTGGTGCACTCCCATGAACGACGTGATCGGATACTGCACCTCGGTGGGGCCATCGGTCATGTCCCGATAGTATACCGAGGACCTCTTCCCGGAAATGATGTCGTTGACGAAATCGATGTCGTCCGAGTTCACCTTGCCGTCCTGGTTGGCATC